>CALMEH010000117.1 GCA_937863115.1 uncultured Acidobacteriota bacterium | reverse complement strand
CCTCTGCTCGGCGATTTAGTCGAAGAAATTGCGATAAAACTTTCAAACGATGCAACGCGCCGTTTGGACAAACGCGCCATGGCGGCATCAGGCGCACCGCTCCACAGTTTTTACCTGAATTTCGTCAGCCTCGACCGCTACCGCAAATTAGGCATCGGATTTTACTTCAATTCCAGCACTAAACTTTTCCACTACAACGGCGCAAACTGGCGCGAAATCGTTACAAAATTCCCAAAATCAAACGAAGCCAAAGAAGCGCAAAAACGTCTGGATTCGTTGAAGGCGAAAATGGAAGCGGTTAAGTGAGAGGATGAGACATTAAGACGAAGCGACGGAGAGAGAAATCCAACTCCTGCCGTCTCTCCGTCGCTTTGTCTTATCGTCTTAAACCGTGCGTCCGGCGCGTTCGGATGCAAGAGTAAAGTTTGGTAAAACTCGAAAGCGAACGAGACCGACGTTTACTTCTTGACCGATGGTGAGCGGAAACGCAACGGTTTCCGTTTTCGGGCGCGTTACGATAATCGGCGGTTTTTCCGATAAATCGAGGCGGACGACGACGCGCTCGAATGCGCCGACAAAATTTATTTCTTCGACTATTCCGGTTGCCAATTTTTGATAGTTTTGCGTTAAGTTTTCGGGTTGGCGCAGAAAAACGTCTTCGGGGCGAAAAACGATTTTGACTGATTGACCGTTGCGGAAATTAGCAGAATCTTCGGGCATTTCGAGAAAGATTTTGCCGAGCGAGATTTTTCTTTCAAAAACCACGCCGAGCAGAAGATTTGCCGCGCCGACAAATGTGGCGACATATTCGGTTTCGGGTTTATTATAAACTTCAAACGGTGTGCCGATTTGTTCGAGTTTTCCTTGATTCAAAACTGCGATTCGGTCGCCTAATTCCAGAGCTTCTTCCTGATCGTGTGTGATAAAAATCGAAGGCACATTGATTTTTTTCAGAAGTGCTCGGATTTCGCGGCGAAGTCGTGTGCGAATTTGTGCGTCGAGTGCGCCGAAAGGCTCATCGAACAATAAAACTTCCGGCTGATATGCAAGCGCACGGGCAATCGCAACGCGCTGTTGCTGTCCGCCGGAAAGTTGCGACGGCGATTTTTTGCGGTGTTCTTGAAGTCCGATAAGTTCGATTAGTTCATCAATCTTTTTCGCAATATCGGCTTTCGGTTTTTTTCGCAGACGCAAGCCATAGCCGATGTTTTGTTCGACATTCATTTTCGGAAAAAGCGCATAAGATTGAAAAATCACGCCTGTCCCGCGCTCACGCGCCGGAAGCCTTGAAACGTCTTTGCCGTGCAAAATAATCTCGCCCGAATCAGGCATTTCAAGTCCGGCGATGATTCGCAAAATCGTCGTTTTGCCCGAACCCGACGCGCCGAGCAAAACAATAATTTCGCCTTCACCGACATCAAAATTAATATCTTCCAGCACCGTTGCCGCGCCGAATTTTTTACTGACGTTTCGGACGCTAACGGCTGTTATTGTAGTATTCATCTGCATAAAATTTGGTAAGGCAGTAAGCAACAGCAGTTAGCAGTAATTTACGCCCTGCCAACTGTCGCTGCTTACTGCCTACTCCGTTTCAAGCCAATCACGCGCAAAAAACAAAATGCTGAAAATGGCGAATGAAAAAAGCGCAAGCACAATCGCAATCGCATTGGCGGCTTCGACTTGCCCTTCGTTGAATTTTGCAAAAATATAAAGCGGCGCAGTTTGCGTGCGCGAAGCGAGATTGCCCGAAACCAAAATCGTCGAACCGAATTCTCCGACGGAACGCGCAAACGTCAACAATGCGCCGCCGACAATCGCACCGCGCAAACTTGGCAAAGTAACGTGCCAAAACGTCTGCCAGCGCGTTGCGCCCATTGTCGCGCTGGCTTCTTCGAGCGATTTACTCATCGTGTCGAAAACGGGTTTTATTACGCCGAATGCGAGCGGAAAAGTTACAAAAATATTCGCCAAAATTATCGCCGCCGCCGTGAACATTATTTGAATTCCGTGCGGTTCGAGCAATCTTCCGAGTGTGCCGTAAGGTCCCCAAAGCAGAAGCAGAGCAAATCCGGCAACGGCAGTCGGAATTGCGGTTGGCAGAGAAATCGTTACGATTAGCGCGTTGCGTCCCCAAAAGTTGTATTTCGATAAAACGTAAGCGGCAAAAAGCCCAAAGACGACATTAAAAATCGTTGCCCAAAAACTCGTTACAATCGAAAGTTGAAGCGCAAAACTCGCTTCGGGCGCAGCCAAAGCCGCCCAAAAACTCGCTAAACCGCTGCTTGTTCCGAAAATAAAAATCGAAGCCAGCGGCAACAAAACAAGTGGTAACATAACGACAATCAAAGTCGTGATGCTCAAAGGTTTTACAACATCAAAACCGCTTGTGTGTCTGACATTTTCACTCATAATTTTATAAGTGAGAAGTAAGAAATGAGAACTGAGAATTAACTCTCACCTCTTATTTCTCACTTCTCACTTTGCCTGAACTTGATTGCGAAAAATTCCTTCAATAACATCGGGATAAGCCTTGCTCCAACCGCCGAAATAATCAATCGCAAACGGCATTTCGATTTTGGCAAATTGCGCGTTTTCACTGTTCAGATTTTCGTTTGTGGTCGAGCGAAAATGAAATTTGACAAACGATTTTTGCGCTTCTTCGCTCCAAAGGAAATTGCGAAATGCTTCAACGACACGACGTTCCTCAGCGGTTACGTTTCTATCAACAATCGCCACGGGATGTTCGCTGAAAATCGTTGATTTCGGGACGACGATTTCAAACGGTGCTTTCGCATCTTTCATCAGCAAGCCTTCGAGTTCGTAAGTTATCAACGCATCGCCAAAACCTGTTTCAAATTGCGTTCTCGCTTCACGCGCCGAGCCGGGCGTGGAAATGACATTTTTCCAGATTGATTTCAGCGTGTTGAGCGCACGATTCGCGTCTTTCGCGCCGGTTTCGGCTTCCGATTTCTTTAATTCCGAGCCGTAAATCGCCAAAATTGACCATTGCGCTCCGCCCGAACTTACAGGGTCGGGATGAATCAATTTCACGCCGTCTTTCGCCAAATCCGCAAAATCCTTAATCTGTTTCGGATTTCCGGCGCGAACCAAAATGACGAACGGCGTTTTATTGACAATGCCTTTTTGCGGCGTAACATACCAATCATTAGGAACGTGTCCGGCTTGGATTAAACGGTCAACGTCGCGTTCGATAGAAAGAATCGCAATATCGGCGGGCGCACCTTGCAAAATTTGATTCGTAACTGTTTCCGAACCTGCAAATGATGATGTAAAAAGCACATCTTCGCCTTTTTCCTTTTTCCATTTCGCGGCAAACGCCGGATAAATTTCCTTCTCCAACGCCTCTTTCATAATCGAAAAACCATAGACGGTAATTTGCCGTGTGCCTTTCGTGCCGCCACCCGGCGCACTTGGCAGACAACTCGTTAAAAACATTGAAAATACTGCGAAAAAAAGTAAGTTTGCTTTCACAATCTCAACCTCCTTATAATTTTATTTTCCAACTCGTGCCAACGACATTCAAATCGCCGGGGCGCGAAAAGCCGTCGTTTTGACGCATATAATAAACGTCAACCGATAGGTTTTTATTTAATGTTTTATTGATTCCGACGGTAAATCGGTTGCGCGAAAATTTGTTTAATCCCGAATCATAAAAAACTTCTTCGGTTACAAAAAATTTCGCTTTGGGAATGAATTTTTTAGGAATATCTTTTTCAAACGTGAGCGACGGACGATAACGCCAAGTGTTGCCCGTCGAACGCAGACGATATTCAAACCAACTGCGGTGCGAAAGTCCGAAACTTTTAATCGGAAATTTGTAGGTTGCCCGCAGGTTCAGACGATGTTCCGTGCGAAACTGACTGCGGGAATTGCGGGCGCGAATGTGCCAATAAAACGGCTGAACGGAGAAAGATTTTGTCGGTTTCCAAACAAAACCAATGGCAAAACGTCCATCATTCAGCCGCGTTACGTTTTTGCCGAAACGCATCGTTACTGCCGTATAAAAATCAAATTTTTTACTTAGCGGAACGGTTAATTGAACATCGTTCCACGATTGAAAATCTTCTTCATCGGCAAGCTCTTGCGCCCTGACAAAAACGGCGAAAAAGCCGCATAAAATCAAGGCAAAAAGAATTCGTTTCATACGTAAGCTACCTCGCGTTTGTTAATGAGAAAACTCTCTTTTTCCGGCGCGTCTCTGATAAGCGCGGCGACGCAAATCGCCAATGCTTTGCGTTCGTCAAAGCAAATTTTCTCCGTGTCTTTTCTAAACAATCGGCGTTCGTTGTCGTCGCTCACGCCGAGAATTATTTCCGCATTTTCAAAAATAGTCCGAAACTTTGTAAATTCGGGAATCAACCAAAAAGTTCTTCGATTCATAGCACTAAACCTCCGTTTAATTTATTGCCGTTTTTTCAAAGACTCCGCGCTTTTTATAGACAAAAAGGCTGTGAAGCAACACTTCACAGCCTTTTGAAAATTTGGCGCGTGTCCTCCTTCGATAACGCCTACGAGGTTAGCTGACGGGCTAAAAGCGAAGAAGTCTTCTTCTGAAAAATTACAGATGCGCCCCACTATTTGGTTCCCCCGTGTTGTTTTTCCAAAAACAACTTCGGCGACATTTAATTGTGAAATTAGATTAGCAGAAAGAAAGCAAAGTTGGCAAGAACTTTTTTTTACAAAATGTTAAAGCACGAGATTGACGGCGATTTGCGCGGCGATTTTGGCGTTATTTTCAAGCAGGGCGATGTTTGCTTTTAAGGTTTTGCCTGCGCTTTTGGCGGACATTTCGGCAAGCAGAAACGGCGTGGTTTCTTTGCCGGAGATGTTTTGTTCAACGGCGAGTTTTAATGTTTCGGCGAGAATTTTTTCGAGTTCTACGGATTCAATTTCAAATTCTTTTGGCACGGGAACGGTTACAAGAATTGCGTTTTTGAGGTTTAAATCATCACGCGCTTTGATAATTTCGGCGGCTTCTTCGGCGGTTTCGATGCGTTCGTCAATCGTCAAACCACTCGAACGCGAATAGAAAGCGGGAAGCTCGTCGCATTGCCAACCTAAGATTGTAACGCCGTTGGTTTCGAGCCATTCGCGGGTTGCGGGCAAATCTAAAACAATTTTCGCGCCGGAACAAACAACCGTGATCGGTGTGTTTGCAAGTTCGGGCAAATCCGCCGAAACGTCCCAATCGAAACCGCGATGAACACCGCCGATTCCGCCTGTCGAAAAAACTTTTATTCCCGCAAGATGCGCGATAAACGAAGTTGTCGCAACCGTCGTCGCACAGTTTAATTTTCGCCCGACAACAATCGGCAAATCACGCCGCGAGATTTTGCGAATCGTTTTATCCGTTGCCAATCGTTCGATTTGATTTTGATTTAACCCGACGCAAAATTCGCCGTCAAAAACCGCAATCGTCGCCGGAATCGCCCCGTTTTCACGAACATTTTTCTCTAAACTCAGAGCCGTTTCAACATTGTCCGGATATGGCAAACCGTGCGCGATAACCGTAGATTCGAGCGCAACAATCGGTTTACTTTCGGCAAGTGCAGTTTTAATTTCTTCGGTAAATTTCAAGGCTTTTCACTTTTCACTTTTCACTTTTCACTATTTTATCATCGTGCCGATGCGATCCAATCGCGGATGTGTCAGACAGCCGAACATCGAATCTCCGGCGGCGGCGCGGTCGCACGACCAATAAACAAACATTGCGCGTCCGACAACCAAATCGCGGCTGACAACGCCCCAATATCGGCTGTCGAGACTTTGATTGCGGCTGTCGCCCATTACGAAATAACTGTTTGCGGGAACGGTGAACGGTTTGCCTTTTCCGGCGTATTCGTAACGCTCAAGACTTGTTCCTTTAAATGCTTCTTCGGAATAATAAACGTCGTAATTTTGATTCGGCTGGCGCGGTTCGATCTCTTTGGTTTTCAACGCGGCTTCGCTTGAAGGCGAATCGCCGATGATTTTATGTTCGGGCAAAATCTGGTCGTTAATATAAACGTCGTTGCCGCGAATTTCTACTTTTTCGCCCGGCAATCCGACGACGCGCTTGACGAAATTCGTTTGATACGGCATTCCGGCTTGGGCTTGTTGTTGCGGAGTTTTCGCTAATTCTTTCGGATAACCCGGAAATTTGAAAACGATAATGTCGCCGCGTTCGATTTCGCGTTGCGGCATAAACGGCAGAGGATTTCCGCCGGGAGCGAAGATAAATTTATTGACGAGTAGATAATCGCCAATCAAAATCGTATTCTGCATCGAGCCGGTCGGCACGGTTACGGCTTGCAAAACAAACGTCATCCCGAAAAGTGCCATCACGAGCGTTACGACAAACGATTCGAGATATTCACGCGCCGTTGACTTCGGCGGTCCGAGAGGTTTTTGCGGTTCTGTTTTTTTCGTAGTTTCTTTTTCTTCTTGCATATCTGATTTGTATTCTAACAAATTGCGGAAAAGAGCGATAGCCGTTAGTCTTTTTCTCCTTTCTCTTTTTCTCTCTTTCGCTCTTTCTCCAACTTTTTGAGTGCCGCATTCGCCGCCATCATTTCCGCGGCTTTTATCGAAGTTCCTTTGCCTTTGACTGTGCCGTTTTCCCAAGATGCTTCGACGTGAAAAATGCGTTCGTGCGGCAAACCTTCGGTTTTGACAGTGCGATATGTCGGCGAAGAAAGTTTCTGTGCTTGCAGAGTTTCCTGCAAAAGCGTTTTAAAATCGAGCGATGAACGCGGCGTGGCGGTTTTCAATTCTTCGGCGAAAATTCTTTTGACAAATGACCTTGCGGCAACATATCCACTGTCAAAAAAAACCGCCGCAATTATGGCTTCGAGCGTGTTTGCCTGAATCTGTTGTTTTTTTCTGCCGCCGGTTTTTTCTTCGCCGCGTCCCATTCGGATAAACTTGCTCAAACCGAGCGATTTTGCAGATTTTGCCAGCGAATCGGTGCTGACGAGATGATGTTTCATTAAAGTCAAATCGCCTTCGCTCGCCTTCGGATTAAGAACAAAAAGTTGCTCGGCAACGGCGAGACCAACAACCGAATCGCCGACAAATTCAAGCGATTCGTTTTGCAGGTCGCGGATTTCTTCGCCGCCACCATCGGGCAATTTTTCAAAAGCCCACGAACGATGCGTTACAGCACGTTCGAGAAGCGCGATGTTCTTGAATTTATAGCCGATGATTTGTTCGAGTTTAGACAAGTTTTGCGCCATAGATGCTAAATTTTAAGCAGATTGCGGCAAAAAGAAAAGCCGAACGCAGGATTTTAACTGCGTCCGGCTGATTATTTTTAGAGCTGCCGGAAAAGATTAGCGTCCGCTTTTCTTTTTGGTAGCCGGTTTTTTCGGGGTCGTCGTGGTCGGCTTCGTTGTTGTCGCCGGCTTCGTCGTTGTATTAGTTGTCGGCTTCGTCGTGTTTGTCGTTGAAGTCGTCGTCGGGGTCGTCGTTGAAGTCGTCGAAGTCGAAGTCGTTGTCGTTGGTGCTACTTCCTTCACCGGTTGAACTTCGGTTGTCGGGTCTGGCATCGGTTTGGCTAATTGCGCGGCGATGTGTGCTTCCAAGCCGGTGGTTTTATCGAAACGCTGTTCATACAGAGCCTTGATAATACCGAAAATACCGTCTTTATATTCTTTCGCGGCTTTTTTATTGTCTGCTGTAGTAGCGGCAGTTTCAAAAGCGGCAGCTAATTTATGCGCTCTCGAATAAGCATCTATCGAACGGTCAATATAGCCTTTTTCCAAATCCCACATTGCCAGACTTTCTTCGTTGTCTTTATCGCCGTTTGCCTTGATTACATCTCTTCTTGTAGCGTCAATTTTTTTGAGTTCTTCGACATAATATCCGCCGATAGTTTGAAATGTTTCAGGAAAAGTTTTGACTTCCGAATTATATTTGGTTGCCGCTTTGAACATATACGGCAGAGCATCTTTGACGTTTTTCTGACGTTGAGCTTTGATATAGCCGATAATATAATTCATCCAACCGGTAGCGTTTTGTTTTCCATCGGCATATTTCGTGGTTTTAAATTCGTATTTGCCGAATGCGCCGTATTTGGTGGAAGCCATATCAATTTTTTTCAAAGCGGTTTCCGCCATCAAAATCGTATCGCTGTTGTATGTATCATTCGGCGTGTCGGCATCTACTAAATCGTATCCGATTTTTGCCAAAACAAGAGCGACATCAAGCGAAATCGGTTTGTCTGCTTTTACGGTAACAATTTCTTTACCTGCTGAAAAAGCATCAGCCCAAACTCCATTTTTAACACCCTCGTTAAATTTCTTGGTGCGTTTCATATCAACAAGTGTTTCTTTAACGACGGGCATTTTGCCATTGATGTATTCAACGACCGGCTTGGTGTCTTCACAAGTCGCGTATCTGGTTGTAAAATTAGTTCCGACGCTGACGGCGGTTTCCAATTTTTCGATAGTAACCTCACCTTTTATACTTTCTCTGAATTTTGTGTATTCAGCCTGTTTTACTTCAAATTCGTCATCGCACGGATTGGCTTGAGCGAATACGCCGATTGCCGAAAAAGCGGTTAAGGCGGCTCCGAATCCGATAGCTCTAAAAATGTTTTTCATTAAAATTTATCCTCCGCGAAAATCTATATACTGTTAATTTTTTTTCTAAAACGAGACTCTGACAGGAGTTTCGTTTTTCGCTTATTCAGATGTTTTATCAATCAAAAAAGGTTTGCTGTATTTTGTAGTAAATAATCATCCGGCACCTAAAAAGCGAAATCCCGTTTAATTATGAACGAAACAACCATAATCACGCAAGTTTCGCAGTTGTGTCAAGCCTGTGAAGGTAGAAAGTAGAAAGTAAAAAGTAAAAAATAAACCCGAAAATCTATATTTTGAAGACTTATTGAATTTTTACCACACGCGGTCTGGTTATTGGCTCTTTCGTGCGGTTAACCTCGATGACAACGGGCGGAAATATATCCGAAGAGTTTTTATTGGTTTTTTCTTT
>CALMEH010000116.1 GCA_937863115.1 uncultured Acidobacteriota bacterium | reverse complement strand
CTTCACATTATTTTTTGTTTCGGGTATCAATCGCGTCTTTCAATTCTTTGTAGTGCGCTTGCAAATCATCGTAGCGTTTATTTTGCAGTTCCTCATATTGTTTTTGCCGATTTTTATTTTCAGAGTATAGATGTCGAATCACAATAAATGAAACCAGCAAAGCCGCGCCCGGAATACCATATCTTTCAACAATCGTGTTTTCAATTCCGGTTACACCTTCAACAAATGATACGGCTAGTCTAACGCCCGCGCTGATAATCATCGCCCAAAGCGCAGATAGAAATAATTCGTTCATATTTTTGTCCATAGTTTCGCCGTCTTTATTTTCCGTCTGCTTTTCTTGGGTTAAAGCGGCGTGATGCCTGTGTAAAAAAGGCGAAACAAGTAAATCCCGTTTCGCCTTTGAATTTAATTTACTAAAATGGCGGAAAGGGTTTTGCTAGATTTTCGCTCGCGCGTTATTGCAGTCGCCGAAGCCTTTGAAAGCGGTTAAAGTATCTCTGTTAAATTTGTTGGTTTGAAAATCGTTCGGCTTCGGTTTCGTGCGTAAATTAGTCGCAACTTCCAAAAGCGTTTTGATTTCTGCGCGTCGCCTATTTACGGGCGTTTCGCGCAAATTTACGGCTTGCGTAAATCGGCTAATGTCGGAGATTTCAGTTGTAAAACCTTCCTTTACAACTGTTCGGTTTTCCCGAACACCTGCAATCGGAATATCGCCGTCAAAATCCGCGTGAACGGTTTGAGCGGTTTCCGATTGAATAAAGTTCGTTTTTTCCGCACTTTTTGGCGGACTCGAATTGTCGAACGCGGCGAAAATTAGTCCGAAGAAAACAATCGCGGCGATTACAAAGATTGTATGTAGTTTTTTCATAGTATTTTCCATTTATAATGGCGTTATAAAATTATTTGAATAATTGCGCTCGAACGGCGCAGTCTTTCGCTTCGAGAAGTTTTCGCAAAGCAGCTGTTCTTTCGGGATTTCGCGGCGAGAAGTTTGTCCTTTACTTCGTCAACGTCTAAAAGTTTGTTGATGATTTGCGCGGC
Source organism: uncultured Acidobacteriota bacterium (assembly GCA_937863115.1). Taxonomy (GTDB): domain Bacteria; phylum Acidobacteriota; class Blastocatellia; order Pyrinomonadales; family Pyrinomonadaceae; genus CALMEH01. The sequence continues at coordinate 201 of CALMEH010000116.1, read as the reverse complement.
TTCCGTTAATTTCTTGTTGCATTCTTCGAGCGTCGAACACTGACTTTGCGCCGATGCGGTGGCGCAGAACAGTAAGACGCAAAATAGTGTGATAGTTAGTTTCATATTGCTATTCCGCTTCCGTAAAATCGAGATAATATTCTTTGCCGACTTTCAAAGCATCATAGGCACTTTCATTTGTAATGGTCATTTTCAGTTCAC
>CALMEH010000115.1 GCA_937863115.1 uncultured Acidobacteriota bacterium | reverse complement strand
ACAAACGGCGCACTCGACACGTCTTTCGGTTCGTGCTGACGCATCACGACTGATTTGAAATCCAACACCGACATCGCTTACGGCGCAACGATGCAGACGGACGGCAAAGTTATCGCAGTCGGCGAATCCATCAGCCCTGCGACAAGTTCGGATTTTGCAGTCGTGCGTTACACAACGGGTGGACAAGCCGCTGCGACTTCGACGGATTTTGACGGCGACGGCAAAGAAGACGTTTCGGTTTATCGCCCGTCTGATGGAGTTTGGTATATGAATTGTTCGTGCAGCGGCTATCGCGGCGTAAAATTCGGTTTGCCGGGCGACATTCCGCAAGCCGGAGATTATGACGGTGACGGCAGAACCGACCAAGCCGTTTACCGCAACGGATTTTGGTATATCAACCGCAGTTCCGATGGCGGCTTGACTGTTATCCAATTTGGTTCGGAAGGTGATATTCCGACCGTTGGCGATTACGACGGCGATGAAAAAGCGGACGTTTCCGTCTGGCGACCAAAAACGGGCGTTTGGTATGTTTTGCGCTCATCGGACAATCAATACACCGCAACGGCTTTCGGGCAAAACGGCGACAAACCAGTTGCGGCTGATTATGATGCAGACGGCAAAACCGATTTGGCGGTTTATCGAAGTGGTGATTGGTGGATAAAGAAAAGTTCGAACGTGAACGGAAACTTTAGTTTTTATCAGTTTGGAATTAACTCTGACACGCCTTTGACCGGAGATTTTGACGGCGACGGCAAAGCCGATTTGAATCTTTTTCGCGCTTCGGAAGGAACTTGGTATCAGCAATCTTTGAGCATAACAAAAATCACGCGCTTCGGAATTGCTATTGACAAACCTGTTTCTGCTGATTACGACGGTGACGGCAAAGCAGATGTTGCTGTCTTTCGCAACGGAGTTTGGTATATTTTGAATAGCTCGAATAACACTTACAACGTCATCAATTTTGGTTTGGCAAATGATATTCCGGCGGTTTCGAGATAAACCTTTTGTGAATTATATTTTTTACCCTCCTTAGCTAAAACATCAAATAAGGAGGGTAACAGAATTTTGTGGGAGTTGGCGTAATTCCGCCAAATTTATTCTGTTCTCAAACATTACGGCAAATTGATTCGTCAATAATCTGCCAAATCTTTTGTGATTTTTCAGTAGATTTGGTGTATGTTCGTGGATAGAAAAAAATAAAATCTATCCACGAGCATACACTAAATACACTAAAAAAGCCGGATTGATTGATAAATGATATGCTATTTTCAGCAATGCAATTTTTCGACCGCTCGGTAATGAGATTGCTCACAAACTTTGTCCAAACGCCAGCAAATTATTGTCAGGGTCAAGAATCGAAAATTCCTTTTGCCCCCACGATGTAGTTTGTAAATCTCCGTTGGGATGGATGCTGATTTGATTATCTTGAAAAGTTTGATATAACCCATCAATATCGTCGGTTCGGATATAAACTTGTCAGTAATTTTCCTTCGGATCGAGTTCCTTAAACTCGAAAAAATGAATTTGAATGTTATCTTTTGAACCATTAAATATCCATCAAAGTCGCCGCCGTATTGTGCGAAACCTAATTTGTTTATGTAAAAATCGCGCGTTACGAATTCGTCGCGCATCGGTAATTTCGGATGGATTTCTGTGAGCATAGTTTTAGTTTACCGATCATTCAAACCTTTTCCGAGAAAAATTTGCGGTATATGTTTTTCGATTCTCGATTCGCGGGTTTTGGATTGTTTCGGCTGGGAAAAATGCAGAATGTAACCTTTTTGTCTGCCCGGAGTTAAAGCGTTAAAAGCGTTTTTGAAGGCTTCGTTTTCATTTAATTTATTTTGCAATTCTTCGGGGATTTTATATTCCGAAACGTCTTTATATGCGACTTTCAAGTCTGCTTTTTCGATTTCGACGGCTTCAGCAATATATTCTTTCAAACTTGCTTCTTTTTCAATGATTTGCTGAACGTCGGTAAATTTTACGAGTCGCCCGGCTTGCGAATTTTCGCCCGGTTTGCTCAAAATCTTGCTTTCGTCTTTTAACAAAACGCCTTTGAAAAATGAAATAGAACAATATTCATTGAATGCACCGATGATAACTACATTATTTCCATCAAAAGTGTAACAGGGAACGCCCCATTTCAATTCTTCCGTCAAACCGCATTCGAGAACGATTTCGCGCAAAGTTTCCAGCTCTTCCGTCCAAGTATGAACTTTGCATTCGGGCGTATTTCCCAATGGACAGCGACC
>CALMEH010000114.1 GCA_937863115.1 uncultured Acidobacteriota bacterium | reverse complement strand
AAGCTTGATGCTACGCGGAAAAATCCTCGACCGTTGGGGATTGGTTCAATGTCTCGCGCCGCTTGCCGCCATCTCGGTCGTCAAAGGTGATACACCGCCGCCGTTTTGCACGGAGCGATTAACGCGCTGCTCGAATCGGTCGGCGCACAGCCGCCGCCGATTTTCCGCGCCGACTTTGAATCGAGCCTCGCCGCCACCCGCGCCGCAATCGGTGAAGAAGACTTCGCAAATTCATTCGCCGCCGGTCAAAAATTACCGTTCGAAGAAATTATCAAATTCGCTCTCTCAACAAATATCGAAACAAAATCTGCCGCTGAAATTCGGTAATCGGAAACAATTTGGCGTATGATATTAAGAACGTCCGACGAGGTTTCGGAAACAAATCGTCGCCTTGTCCGAATTTTATGTTATTAGTTATAGATAATTACGATTCATTTACTTACAATCTCGTGCAATATTTGGGCGAACTAGGCGCGGAGATGCGCGTTTTTCGCAATGATGAAATTACGCTCGAAGAGATCGAAACGAACATAAAACCCGACAAGATTCTAATCTCGCCCGGACCGGGAACGCCGGATGATTCGGGCGTTTCGCTCGATATTTTAAAGAATCTCGGTGAAAAAGTTCCAATATTGGGCGTTTGTTTGGGGCATCAGGCAATCGGGCAGATTTTCGGCGGCAAGGTTGTTCGTGCGCCCGAACCCGTTCACGGCAAACCTGTCGAAATCTGCCACGACGGAAAGACGATTTTTTCCGGTTTAACTTATCGTTTTCGTGCGGCGCGTTATCATTCGTTGGTTGTCGAGCGTGAATCTTTACCCGATGCCCTCGAAATTTCTGCCACTTCGCCCGACGGTTTGATTATGGCTCTGCGCCACAAAACGCACAAAATCGAAGGTGTGCAGTTTCATCCCGAATCAATTTTGACCAAAGAAGGTAAAAAACTCTTGCAAAACTTCCTCGAAATTTGAGATAGTTAATATAGGAATTAATCCCAAATTCCAAATCCAAATTCCACTCGCGCTCTGCAAATTCTCAAAAATCCTACTTTTCACTTTTCACTTTTCACTTTTCACTTATAAAATATGCTTATGTCCAGAACCGAATGGTTGCTTGCCGCGCCCGGCTTTGCATCAAACAGCAAGGCTGACACACCTCTATTTCCGTTTTTGAGCCGTTTAATTCGCGGCGAAGATTTGTCGGAAACGGAAGCGGCGGATTTTTTCCGCGCTTTGACCGATTTTAACGCGAATCCGGCGCAGATGGCTGGTTGCCTGGTCGCGCTCACCGCAAAAGGCGAAACATTTGCCGAACTCGCAGGAATGGCGCGTGTGATGCGCGAAAATACGATAAAAATCCGCGCCAGCCACAAAAATTTTATTGACATCAGCGGCACGGGTTCTTCGCCCGCCAAGACTTTTAATGTTTCGACCGCCGCTTCGTTTGTCGTTGCGGGCGCAGGTTTGGCGGTTGCCAAACACACAAGCCGCGCCGTGATGAGCAAAAGCGGAAGCGCAGACGTTTTAGGACATTTGGGCGTAAAGGTTTCGGGCGAAGGCGGCACGGCGCAAACTTGTCTGAACGGTGTCGGGCTGTGTTTTATGTTCGCGCCGAAATTTCACCCCGATTTATTGCGCGTCGGCGACATTCGCCGCAGTTTGGGAATTCGCAGTCCGCTGAATCTGCTCGGCGTTTTGTCGAATCCGGCAAATGCGCCGAAACAGGTTGTCGGCGTGTGGCATTCTTCATTGGTTGAGCCGCTGGCACAATCGTTTGCT
>CALMEH010000113.1 GCA_937863115.1 uncultured Acidobacteriota bacterium | reverse complement strand
AAGGCGCGAATTGGTGGGGAAATTGTCCGTTTCACGGTGAAAAGACGGCTTCTTTTTCGGTTAATCCGGCGAAAGGCTTTTATAAGTGTTTTGGCTGCGGAAAAGGCGGTTCGGCTTATAATTTCGTGATGGAATTGGAAGGTTTGAACTTTCCCGAAGCGATAAAACGAGTCGCGGAAATTGCGGGCGTGATGTTGCCTGAGCCGATTGATGATAAAAATTATGAGCGCAACAAACAACGTAAAAAAGAACGCAAGGAAATCGCCGACCAAGTTATCGAATTAAACCGTTACGCGCTCGAATTTTGGGAAAATAATTTGCAAACCAACGACGGCAAAGCGGCGCGGGAATATTTGGAAAAACGTGAAATCTCCGAAGAAATCATCAAAAAATTTCATATCGGCTACGCGCCCGATTCGTGGGACGCTTTGATGTCTTTGCTCAAGGAAAAAGGCGCGGACGAAAAATTGATTGAAACTTCGGGTTTGGTTTCGATAAATGAAGAAAAGAAACGAGTTTATGACCGTTTTCGCGGGCGCGTGATGTTTCCGGTTTTGAATGTTGATGGCAATCCGATTGCGTTCGGCGCACGAATTTTGCAGCAAGGCGAACCGAAATACCTGAATTCGCCCGAAACTCCGGCTTATACGAAAGGCGATAATCTTTACGGACTTTTTCAATCGAAGGACGAAATCCGCAAGAAAAAATATGCGATTCTGGTTGAAGGTTATCTTGATTTAATCGCGCTTTATCAATTTGGCGTAACGAATTGCGTCGCAAGTTTGGGAACGGCGTTCACCGAACATCAGTCGAGATTGCTCGGCAGATTTGCGAAGAAAGTCGTTGTCAACTATGATGGAGATAAGGCAGGTGTCAAAGCGGCTCGAAGGGCTATCGAAACCTTGTTGGCGGAAGATTTTGAAATCAAAATTTTGATTCTACCAAACGGGCAAGACCCGGACGATTTCATCCGCGCCAACGGATTCAAAGCATATAAACAACAACACGAACAAAGCGCGACCACCTATCTCCAATTCGTTTTAGAAACTGCTGTGCAGGAACGCAATTTGAATGTGCCGAAGCAAAAAGCCGAAGCCATTGAGGATGTGTTGCCTGTTATTTCGATTGTTCGCAATCCGATTCAAAAACGCGATTCTTTCGATCAAGCGATGAATTTTCTTCGCGTCGAAGATGTGATTTGGAACCGCGATTTGTGGAAGCCCGAAAACCCCGGCGCACGAATCGAAACCGACACGGTAAAACAGCAAGTTGCCCGCGCAACCGCCGCCAAAATGACGATTGCCGAAGCGCGTCTTTTGGAACTTCTGATTTACGATAACGAATTGCGGGAAATAATTTTGCCACAACTTGAAGAAACCGATTACGAAACGCTTTCAACTGCAAGCGTTTTTCGTGCCGTTTTGGAATTGCACAAAAACGGCATAGAGATTACACTTGAAAGTTTATTGTCGCTCGTCGGCGACGATGAAACGGCGCAAGACTTTATTCCGGTTTTGATGATGAGTGAACCGCTCAGAAACGGCGGCGAAGCGATTGACGAAGTTTTGAGCGATGCCGAAAGTTGTGTTTTCACGCTGCGTTCGATGGCGATTTCAAATCGCATTTTAGACATCAGCCAAGAGTTAATGTTAGCCGAACAAGGCGGAAATACCGAACTTTTGAATCATTTGGTTTTAGAACAAATCGAACTTGCAAGATTGAAACGCGATTTGCAAAACAAAATTTCCGGTTTAGAGTAAAGCATTTTTGCTCGAAGTTTTCGCCGCGCTATGCCGACGAAGACCAATCGCCTGAAGGCGATACTCTAAATGCTTGAGTGATTGAAACAATTCGGCAGGTTTCAGCGTTAGAATACATTTTTATAACAACTATTTAGAACATTTTTTAATCAAAATTCCATTGGAAAATTATGAGTGATTACGACGAAAAAGAAGATTTAATGGACAGACTTTTGGCTTTGGGCAAACGGAAGAAGTTTCTGAGTTTTGACGAACTCAACCGCGAAATGCCGAGCAAAATGATGTCGGAAGAAGAGATTGAAGACGTGCTTGAACGGCTTGAAGGCGCGAACATTTCCGTTGCCGATAACGATGCCGCTCTGCTCGAAAAAGCTTCGAACCTTGCGCTTGATGACGATGAGGAAATTGACGAAGACGAT
>CALMEH010000112.1 GCA_937863115.1 uncultured Acidobacteriota bacterium | reverse complement strand
CTGAAATTTTATGATGAAGCGTTAAAAAAAGCCGAGAAAGCCGACAAAAGCGAAAAACGCGGACGGCTTCACGGCTTGCCGTTCACCATCAAAGAATGTTTCGATTATGTCGGTTCGCCTTCGACGCTCGGCGTTCTGGCACGAAAAAACGATTCGCCGCAGAAGAATGACGATTATATTCAAGCACTTATGGACGAAGGCGGAATTGTTCTCGGCAAAACGAATGTGCCGCAATTGCTGATCTTTATTGAAAGCGACAACCGCGTTTACGGCAAAACGAATAACCCGATAAATCCGAATTTCACCTGCGGCGGAAGTTCCGGCGGCGAAGGCGCGATTATCGGCGCGGGCGCGTCGCCTGTCGGAATCGGCTCGGACATCGGCGGAAGTTTGCGATTTCCGGCGGCTTTTTGCGGAATTTGTTCAATAAAACCGACGATGCAGCGCGTTCCTGATCTGACTCGTTATCCGAATGAAAGACTTCAAGGTTCGATCAATCCCGTCGCCGGAATTTTGGCGAATCACGCCGAAGATTTAAATTTATTTTTGCAAATTATGAACGATGCGGCGGCAAAATTTCAAAACGTCGAACCTTTGCAAGATTATAAAAACATTGAAGTTAGCAAATTGAAAATCGGTTATTTTTATTCGGACGGATTTTTTGAACCGATGTCAGCAGTCAAACGCGGAGTTTCGGAATCAATCGAAAAATTAAAATCTTCAGGCGCGGAAGTCGTGGAATTTCAGCCGCCGAGATTTCAATTTGCCGAAGAAATTTTCTATCGTCTGATGAGCGCGGACGGCGGCAATCTTTACCGCGAAATTTTAAAGGGCGAAAAACCTGTGCCGCAGTTGAAAAATTTGATGATGCTTTCAAAGGCTTCGCGCAGACAGCTAAAACTCATCAAACAAGCCGCCAGAGTTTTCGGACAAAAAAGCGTCGTCCGTCTGCTCGATTATTTCGGCGGCAAAGGCAACGATTTTCTGCGGCTTTGGGCAACAAATCAAGCCGCGTATCAAAAAGAATTTTTAGCCGCGATGGAAGCCGAAAAAATTGACGCGATTATCAGCCCGACGTGCGCTTTGCCCGCATTTTTGCATAACTCGACAGACAAAATCGGACTCGGCGGAAATTATACGATGCTCTATAATGTTTTAGGATTTCCCGCCGGAGTTGCGCGAGTGTCGGAAGTAAAAAAAGCAGAAGCCGTGGGCAGAAAAGCCGGATTGGATTTGCGCGACCGAGTCGCCGCAAAAACCGAAAAAGTGTCGGAAGGTTTGCCGCTTTCCGTCCAAATCGCCGCCAAACCTTGGCGCGAAGATGCGGTTTTGGCTTTGATTGAAATTTTGCACAAAAAAGCGGAAACTTGCATTTAAGCTGAAGGTTTCCGCTTGCAAATCTTTAATATTACTTACAAAAAACTCTTTTCCGTCGCTCTGGAAATCTGATAATTCTTTCGTTTACTTCGCTGATAGATTTTATGGTTACAACCGAAAGCCGAACATTTGTAAATTCTTTTTGAGTTTGAAGAGTTTCTTGATAATTTTGAACCAAACCTTGCCGAACCGCATCAAATTGCATTTCGACATATTTCTTAAATTCTTTGAAATCTTTTCTGATTTCAGTTTGTTCCTTTCTGAATTCAGTTTGCTCGTCTTCAATTTTGTCGAGTTTCGCAAATAAATCAGTCCGCAAACCATTAATTGCAAAAACAAACTTATCGAGAGTTACTCTGGTTTCCATTAAGAGCGTTGAAGTTTCGCTATTTTTTTTTCATAAGGCTCTCCCAAATATCCTACCATAACTTAGATGGTATTTTGTGAAGAATTTGCCGATGCTAATTTCAGAGATTTTTATTCATCATAAAATCCAACAGTCGAATCAAAGTTTCGCGCATTTCCCTTCGGTCAACGACCATATCAACCATTCCGTGGCCGAGCAAAAATTCCGAGCGTTGAAAACCTTTCGGCAGTTTTTGGCGGATTGTTTGTTCGATAACTCTTGGTCCGGCAAAACCGATTAAGGCTTTCGGTTCGGCGACAATGACATCGCCGAGCATCGCAAAACTCGCGGTAACGCCACCGGTTGTCGGGTCTGTCAGAATGGAAATGAATGGCAAGCGCGCATCGTGAAGCCGCGCAAGTGCCGCCGAGATTTTTGCCATTTGCATCAGCGACAAAGTGCCTTCCTGCATTCGGGCGCCGCCGGAAGCCGAAAAAATTATCACCGCGCCGCGTGTTTCGGTAGCGCGTTCGATTAATCTGGTAATTTTTTCGCCGACCGCCGATCCCATCGAACCGCCGATAAACGACATATCCATCGCACCTGCGTAGGTCAAATGTCCGCCAACTTTACCTTTGCCGGAAACAATCGCTTCGGGCAAACCGGAAGATTTTTTGGCGGCTTCGATGCGTTCGATGTATGGTTTTGTGTCAACAAATCCCAACGGATCGCCCGATGTAATTTCTTCATCGAGCTTTTCATAATTGCCGTCGTCGAATAATTCGTCGAGCCGTTCGCGTCCGCCGAGACGAAAATGATAATCACAATGTGTGCAAACGTGGTGAGATTCCCGCAATTCGCGGCGATAAAGCGGATTTTCGCATTCGGGGCATTTGATAAAAATCCCTTCAGTGCGGACTTTTCTTACCTCATCATCATTGCTTTCTTCAATTTTCGGTTTATTTCTGCGAAACCAAGCCATAATTTATTTTCGATTTAGATTTTCGATTTGCAATGCAAGCAAGTGTCTTAGATTAGCATATTGAGCGCAGTAACGCATTGATTCAAGGGCGATTGCGTTGGTAAATTTGCAGATTTTATGATAAATTCACAGTGGAAAAGGAATAAAAAAAACAAGTTCGCCGTAATGTTATGAAAAAAGTTTCTACTGTCATTTTCCTGTTTTTATTTTCGATAAGTGTGTCAGCCGCAACCAAAACTTGGGACGGCGGCGGCGCAAACAGTAATTGGAACACGGCGGCAAATTGGGACGGCGATATTGCTCCAGTGGCAAACGATGATTTGATTTTTCCCGCAACTTCGGCGCAATTTGTAACAACGCATAATTTCAGCGGCACGACTTTTAATTCCATCACTTTTGAAGGTGGAGCTTATACGGTTGACGGAAATGTGCTTTTGAATCCGATAAGCACCCGAGCTTTGAATCTCGGCGGCGGAACGCAAACGATAAATGTTCCCGTAAATACGAACGGAACGGCGGTGTTCACAGCCGCGACAGGTTCGCTGGCAACAATCGTATCGCTTTCGGTGGCGGCGGGCGGTTTGACGATTGACGGCGAAGGTAGTTTCGGCATCGGCGCAAGTGGCGGTTCAGGCACAATTACGAAAAACGGTTTGGGCGCGTCGCTACTCACAACAACTCTTTTCGGTTACACCGGCGCGATAAATCACAATAACGGAATTTTTGTCGTTGACGCAAACATTCCGAACTGCAATGTAACTGTAAATTCCCCAACCGTTGGGGGCGGAACGCTCGGTTTCAGCGGTTTCGGCGGCACTGGCAGCGTCGGAAATGTCAACGTCATTCAAG
>CALMEH010000111.1 GCA_937863115.1 uncultured Acidobacteriota bacterium | reverse complement strand
GTCGTTTTCGGATTAATATATTCGATACTCGGTGCGGAAGCGTTGGTTGATACTTCGTCAACGCCAATGGAAAACATCTTTTTGCGCGGATTTTTCTTCAGCGTTCAGACTTTTGCGACCATCGGTTACGGCACGATTCATCCGGTCGGGGTTTTGCCGAATTTGATTGTTACCATCGAATCCTATTATTCGATGATTATGACCGCGCTCGTAACAGGCATCGTTTTTGCACGGTTTGCACGTCCGACGGCGCGAATTTTATTCAGCAAAACCGCCGTAATCGCACCTTATCAAGATAAACAAGCGTTTATGATGCGGCTCGTTAATGCGCGGAATAATCAGATGATCGAAGTCGAAGCGCGAATAATGTTTTCGCGTTTGGTCAATGAAAACGGGCGCATCGTGCGGCGGTTTGATATGCTCGAACTTGAACGCGAAAAGGTCGTTTTTCTGCCGCTGGCGTGGACAATCGTGCATCCGATTAACGAAAATTCGCCGCTTTTCGGGATGACCAAAGAAGATTTTGAAAAATCAAACGCCGAATTTGCCGTGCTTCTTTCGGCGATGGACGAAACCTACGCGCAAACCGTCCACACACGAACTTCCTACAAACCCGACGAAATAAAATGCGGCTACAAATTCGCCGACATCTACAACAAAGTCGAATCGGGCGAGAAAATTTCGATTGATGTGCGGAAATTGTCGAAAATCGAGAAAGTTTAAGAGATTTTTTAACGCGAAGGCGCGAAGACGCTAAGTTTTTACTTTGTTTTTCTTTGCGTCTTCGCGTCTTTGCGTCTTTGCGTTAAAATTAAAATAATGTTCACAGGAATTATAGAAGAATTGGGAAAAATCGCATCGCTTGAAAAATCAGCGGATGGGGCGAAGATAAGGATTTCGGCGAAGATTGTTACCGACGGCACAAACGAAGGCGATTCGATTGCGGTTAATGGCGTTTGTTTGACGGCTTTGGAGATTAAAAAAGATTCGTTTTCGGCGGATGTTTCGGAGGAAACCTTGCAAAAATCAACGATTTTCCAATTAAAAACCGGCGCGAAAGTCAATCTCGAACGCGCCGTTACGCCAACCACAAGGCTCGGCGGACATATCGTTCAAGGTCACGTTGATTCACGCGGGAAATTTATTTCGGCAACGCAAAGCGGCGATTTTTGGACGGTTCGTGTTTCGTTTCCGCGAGAAATCGGACAATATCTGGTTTATAAAGGTTCGATCTCGGTTGAAGGAATTTCGCTGACGATTGCCGCGCTTGAAAACGAGTATTTTGAAATCGCCGTGATTCCGAAAACTTGGGAATTGACGAATCTTTCCACGCTAAAATCGGGCAACGAAGTTAATCTCGAAGCCGATGTGATTGCCAAATATGTCGAGCGGATTTTGCTCTACGGCAAAGCGCAAAGTGAACCCGTTACGATGGAAAAATTGCAGAAGTTAGGATTCCTATAATGGTTTTTATCGGATTTTCTACTTTTTACTTTTTACTTTTTACTTCTGAAAACTTTATAATTCATCATTCAAATTATGCGCGAAAAAGATTGTTTATTTTGCAAAATAATTGCGGGCGAAATTCCGTCTGCACGGGTTTATGAAGACGATTTTTGTGTTGCTTTTAACGACATCAGTCCGCAAGCTCCAACGCACATTTTGGTTATTCCGCGTGAGCATTTCGATTCATTGGATAAAGTGGAAAAAGCGCATAAAGAAACGCTCGGACATCTGCTTTTGACGGCGGCGGACATTGCGCGGGAAAAAGATTTTGCCGAAGACGGTTATCGCGTTGTAATAAACACGAATGGCGACGGCGGACAGACGGTTTTTCATTTGCACGTTCATTTACTTGGCGGTCGTCCGTTTATTTTTCCGCCGGGATAATTTTTTTACAAACAATTTTCGCGCTTTTAGCTTCTAAGATTTTGAAGTTTTTTTGAAAAGTTCAGCAGTAGGGAAAATAGCCGTTTGACGAAGAATATTGCAAACAGGTCGCTACCGCCTGCTGTTCTGAAAAAAGTGCATCTTTTATTTAACACAAAACTATTATGAGAACGATTTTAACAATTTTATCTTTGTCCGCCGTTGTGTGTTTGCAAATCGGTTGCGGAAAAAGCGAGACGAATTCAAATACAAATTCAAACGCAAATCAAGCAAACAATACCGTAAATCAAAATACTAATTCAAACGCAACCACAAATACAAAAGTTGAATCAACGCCGTTGCCACAATATGAAACGGCGGAAATCGCGCTTGCGGAAGGCAATAAATTTTTTGATGCCAACGAAAACGACAAAGCAATCGAGGCTTACAATCAAGCCGTGAAATTGAATCCCGATTTGGGCGAAGCATTTTTCAAACTCGGCGTATCTTATGAAATCCGCGAAAAAGTTTATCAAACCGAAGCCGTGATTATTGAAGAAACGCCGACTCCAACACCTGCGCCGAAATCCAAAAAAGTAAGCAAAAAAGATGAAAAAACGCCGACCACTGATTCGGAGAAGGCTTTTACATCCGCCGTTAAAGCTCTGGAAAAAGTTGTCAAGAAAAATCCGAAAGACGATGCTGCACAGTTTTACTTAGGTCGTTCGCTCGAAAAATTGAATGAAGATGCGGATTCGCTCAAAGCCTTGCGCGAAGCCGTCAAATTAAAACCGGACAACAGCGAATATCAACTTGAACTCGGAAAAATTTATATCAAACTCGCGCAATATGACGAAGCCGTCCGAACTCTGAAAAAGGCTTTGGAATTGGACGAAGGAAATCTGCTT
>CALMEH010000110.1 GCA_937863115.1 uncultured Acidobacteriota bacterium | reverse complement strand
CACACAGGGCTTCGATGTCGCCGATGCCGTTGGCTTTACCGAAATTGTCGGGGTCAGCATTGAGATAAGCGTCGTAAGCCCCGGTTATTGAGCCGGTTGTGTTGCTATATTTTTGAACGCCTGCCGTATAAAAATTGCTGACGCGATTGCCGCTGGAGTTAAATGCGACCGGGTCGTAAGCGGTGGTCATAACTTGTGTATGACCGGGAACTTGCAATAAACTGCCGAGTATTCCTTCTTCACGTCCGTCGCCGTTCAAATCGAGATAAAATTCACCGTTTGAACCGTGCAAACTGACGACTGAAAAATTGTCAACATAAACATATTTCGCGCCACCTGATTCGTTTGGCGAATTGAGCCGAATAGCGGTTGCATTCGAGGGAAGTGCCGCTGAATAATCTTGGAAAGAACCATCCGTTGCGGTTGCGATGGCGGTTAAAGCCTGCCACGTTGAACCGTCGTTATATTCGACAGTCAAACCTGCGTTGGCTCTTTGATAACTAAACAAAAGCCTTCCGCCAGCTGTTGCACCGCTCAGAGAAATATTTCTCGACATTCCGAAATTATCACGAATACGAAGAGCATTGGTCGAAACGGAAGGCGTGGCGACAACTCGATTTTCTCCTGCGTTGGCTCCGTCCGCTTCGCCGATTTCAGCCCACGGATTCGCCGTCCAACTTGTTGTTCCCGTCGAACCGTTGTAAGCGACTGCCGCGAAGGTATCTCCGTAGTTAATGGAAATTCCGCTCGTGGTTGTTCCGCCGCAACTCGCATTGCTTTCAAAAGTGTAGCTTCCCGAAACGAGACAAGCACGCATCATATCGCCGTAGCCGCGGAAATAATCGGGGAAAACAACCTGATCGCCGTAACGGTCGCGGATGCCTAAAACCATTGCGTCGCCGTCAAAATTAATATCAGCAAGCATCGGCGAAGGCTTTGAAATGTCAGTAACCGTATTTGACCATCTTTCCCACGAAGCGGTTGATTGAGAATCGCCGATATAACGGGTGAAATTGCTCAAAGAACGGTTAAGAACGAGGGTAAATCCCGGATTATCGAAACGCCAAACGTAAAGATGAAGTTTCGTGTCATTGCTTTCCGATTCGGCAGAACAAACCGCGCCAACAAAGATTTGACCACTCGCATTTCTTCCTAAACCGAACGGACGAACATCCGCTGCATTGCAATTTCCGCTTGAAGTTGCCAAACCGGTGGTCGGAACGTCAAAGCGTGTGATTGTTGTCGAATTGAGTGTGCCGCTGGTCGGAATGACATAAACACGGCGGTCGGCGAAATTTACCGTGTAAAGATTTGCACCGTTTGCGGAAATTTCCAAATCGCCTAGACCTCGTTTTCCAACGTATTGAGTCGTGCCGGGATCAGATTCTGCGCTTGTCCAATCGGTTGTGGCAACCGGATGCGGATTTGCACCGGTTGTGCCGCCGCCGAAAATTAAATTTAAATCTACATAAACCGTCGGTGCGGGGGTTGAAGATGAAGGATTACTTTTAACATAGATTGCGCCGGTGCTTTCACTCGAAAGCCCCCCTTGCCGTGCGCCGCGTTTGACGTAAGCCGAAGCAAAAAGGCGGCTGTTAAACTTATCCCAAGCCAATCCGTAAGTTGCGCCGAGATTGGCATTCGTGCCGATTGACGAAGGCGCAAGCGTGGCATCTCTCGAAGGCGCAGTCGTCCAACTTCCACTGATGTTACCGTCCAGTTCATTTGAATAACTGTAAGGAAAAGTATGCAACGCCGCACCGTCAACATTGCCGACCAAATACATCGCATTGCACACGAGTGGGTTATTTTGACAATAATCATCAGGCACATTTAGAGCCAAGTTGATGTTTGTTGTGCCACTGTTCGGAACAAATTGCACGGTCGAGCCGGCATTTGTCGTTGTGCCGCCGCTGACCGAATCAGTTGAACGTGCCGAAGGCAGAAATCCGCTCGGCAAATTCGTAAATTCAACGCGATAAGGTCCTGTTCCGGTCGAAACGATACTGAAAGTTCCGTCGGCGGCAGTATTTGCCGTGCCTCGCGCCGTGTTGGTTGAATCGTAAAGCGTAGCGGTTACGCCTGAAACACCGATGTCAACCGCAGGATTGGTCGTGTCGCCTGCCGTATTATAAACACCGTTGCTATTAAAATCTTTGAATACGCGACCGGAATATGTTCCGGCTGCGCTGTTTTTCCATTGCGTTGCAAAAGGCAAAAGGAAAAAGGACATTCCGATTGCCGCAAAAAATAATAGTTTTCCAAATCGAACAGATGCGAAAGGGAATTTTGAATTTTTCATCATCTAGGGGTTCTCCAAATTGGTCTGAATTGTTAAATAACTGGTGGTCTGTGTAAATTAAAATAATCTTCTAAATAAACATTTAATTGCTTAGGGGCTAGGTAGCAAAAGATAAATAGCAATTAGAAATTGAACTTTTTACCTTATTGAAAATGTTTTCTTGATTTTAATTAACACAAACTTCAAATATCTTTCGGTTGGTTAGAGCAGAAGATAGGTTATGCGCCAACAGGGAAAGGTCGAACGCAATACCAAGTTTATACTTTATAAACAATGTTAGTCAACAGTTTTTTTTATACCTCAGTAAAAAGTGTTTTCTGTCCACAAAAAACACGAAAAATACGAAAAAAGTCAGTCTTAATCTAATTTTCGTGTTCTTCGCAGATAAAATATTTCTTTTTAATTTTTATCTTGAAATTATTCGTGAGATTTGAAATCAGGATTTTTGCGTTTTGCACGGAGGCTTTTTGCGGTTGTTTCGATTTTTTTTCGCTCAACAAAATCAATATATTTGCTTAAGATTTCGACTCTTTCGGCTTTCGGAGAAAATTCATCAATCGGCAATTCTTTTCTTAGATATTTCGCCAAAAAATAACGGACGAGCGGGTAATCTTCCGTTGCAAATGCTTCGAGCGCAAATAGGGAAAATTGATTCGGCGCAGAATTTTTGCTCAAAACATCAGCCGCCAAAACGCGTGTCCAAGCATCGCCCGCGAAGAGCGCACGAACACTTTCGGGTTGATCAAATTGCGAATCATTTGAAACTTTTGCATCGTGAAAACGGGCGTTCCAAAGCTTTTTGCTTTCGACAATCGCCCAATTTGCGGATTTGTCCGTGTGGCAGAGATTGCACGCATTCGGAATATTTTTCGTTGTGGTAAGTTCTGCATTTGGGATATTTATCTCGTGCGTTCGTTGAAATTCAAGATGTCCGTAAACGATTTCGGGTTGATGACAATTGAAACAATTTGCCGAATTAGGTTGATGTTTTGAATGTTCAAAAACGGCTTGCGGCGCAGAAAATTGCTGATGACAATTTATACAGGATTGTTCCGAAACATTTTTGAGATTGTCTGAAGAATGACAACTTTGACAATTTATCACGTCGCCGCCTTTGTTTTTGACAAAACAAACCGAGCGCAAAATTCCTTGGTGTTCACGCGCCGCAAAACGAACTATTTCCGTTTCCGATTCGTGCAGTTTTTTTGAATGGCAAGCGGCGCAATCCGTCGGAAAAGTTTGCGCGTTTTGTTCGAGATGACACGACGCGCAATTTGTTTCCCAATCTTTTTGCGAGTCAAAAAAATCTGCGCTGTCGGCTTCAAAAAAAGTTGCGTTCAGATGAATCCAGCGTTTTTGAAGTAAATCGTAGGCAATCGGCAAATGAACGAGTTTTCCGTCTTTCCGCGCAACATATTCTTCGAGCTTTTCATCGCCGACAACCAATTCGAGTTTGTAGATTTCCGCGTTATTAAAACGAATAAAAAAATCATCGCCGTTTCTCGACATTTCGGCTTTTGCGTTTTGGAATTCAAAGTAATTTTCGCGTTCGAAATCGCCTTTTATTGTGTTTGAATTTGCCTTTAAAACTGTTTGCGCGTGATGTTTTTGAACGAGTTTTTGATTAGATGAAAGCAAAAAACACGCCGCTGAAAATACGATAAAAATTGTGATAATTGTAATTTTCAGAAAGCGCATTTTATTTGAAATGACTGGAGCGCAAGCATCTTGCTTGCCGCGCGTTCGAGGTTTTGCGAGAACAGGCGCGAAACTCTCGATGGCAATTCAACTCGATTTCTTTGCAGACGTTTTCCGTTCTTGCTTTGCTCGAACGGTGCAAGCAAGTGCTTGCGCTCCAGCCGGTTTAATTTTGTCCAACGATTTGCGGCGGTTCTTCAATGTAATTCCAAGCGTCTTTTGCCGCGTCGTAGCGAAAACGGTAAATCGTTTCCTGTTTTTCGGTCGGCGCGATGAGATTAAAGCCGAATTCGATGCCGAAAACAATCATTTCATTTTGCGGCGAAAAGTTAATGCGCCGCGCCTTGTCGTCGCCTCGTGTGCCGAGCGTTTCGAGGGAAATTTCCTTGCGTGGTTCGCCCGAAAAACTTCCTTTGTCATCAAGCGCAATTGACCAAATTTCCGAAGTTCTTGCCTGTCCGAAATACAATCTTTTTCCTTTCGCGGAATTAAAAACGCTCAAGCCGATTGCGTCTGTCTTTTCAAACTGAGAAACGACTTTTCCGTCCGCCGAAACTTGAAAAATTCGCCCGTTGATTTCGTTGCGCGTCGAACCCGCAACCGATGAAACATAAACGCTGTTCGTGTCGCAATCGAACGACAAACCGAGAACGCCGTAAGGATTTTGCGAAGTCGGCAGTTTAGCTTTCGGCAAATCGCTAAACACTTTCATTTCTTGCGTTTGCCCGTCAACACGATAAACTTTATTTTGTTCGTCCGGCTTGTTTTCCAAAACATCGATCCACGGCGCGGGCGCAGTAAAAGTGTTGCCTTTGCCGTCGCGCGTGATCGGCGCAAGACTTCCGGCAATTTTCCAACTCGGATGTTGATATTTTTTCTCGCCTTCCATCAAAATCAAACCTTGAATTTTGCGATCCGAAGTGCTGAACGCGGCTTTATTTCCGAAACCTAAAGCGCGAACAAAAGGCGGAACTTGCTGACACGCCGTAACGCCGCCGATTGTTTTTTTCGATGTTTGTTCCGCCGGTTTTTTGTAAAGAAAATATGCGGTCAAGCCGATGCTTGTCGCCAAACAAACCGCCAGCCAAACGATCCACATCGGAAATTTTTTCGATGCGGGATTTTGTTCAGCCGAAGTTTCGGTTTGAATCGTTTCAGCAGATTTTTGACGCTTTTTCTTTGACATGATTTAGGATTTAGGATTTAGGATTTAGAATTTAGAATTTAGGATTTGGGATTTGTATTTTTAATCTTGAATCCTAAATCCTAAATCCTAAATTCTAAATTCTAAATTCACCTTATCGGCACAAACATTGCGCCCGAATAACACGGATATTCTTTGACTTTGTAAATTCCGTTTTCGACGACTGATTCCGCCCAGCAATATTCTTTGCCTTTTTCCGAATCGTTTTTCAGTTGCGGCACATACCAAACGACGAGCGGCGAATTGTTGATCGGTTCGGGTTGCGGCTCGATAAATTTTTCGGGACCTTGTTTGTAATCAGTGTTGCAACACGACGCGATCGTTACCAGATCGGATTCGCCTTCGTCGCGGTCCGGAAAACTTTTCGTAACATAAACAAAAGCATTGTCGCCGCGTCCTTTATCGCCGAATTGTCCGCGATTTGCTTCGACGTAAAAGCCTTGATTGCTTGAATTAGCAATTTTGTATTGGAAATTTTCCTTTGTATAAGTCGTTTCGCTTTTTTGATTTTGCCACGCTTCTGTTTGCCAATTTTTCCAATCATTTCCGCTCCATTCGGCGAAATTGTTTTGTGCTTCGGCAAACGCAATGCGCGTTACGGGACGATAAGTTCCGTCATTTCCGCAACCGCGTCCGAGACTTGCGACGACAACGCGAAAACGTCCGTCGCTGTAAAAATCGTAACGCTGTTCGTAACTGTAATTACAAGGTGTCGGATAACCGTCTGAATAATATTTCTGCGTCAACGAAAAACCGTCTTTGATGTCGGAAACTTTCGGTTCGACTGCCGCCACGACTGCCGCTTGCGAAAAATACGGACAACCGACGGCATCGGAATAGCCGAAACCTTCGGAATTTGAATAACTAACGTGCCAATCAACCAATTTCGCGCTCGTCAAAATCGGTTTTCCGTTAAACGAAACTTCGGAAATTTTCAAACCGTCCGAATTCGTCAACATATAATTTAATTTCCAACCGTTTTTCTCGACAGCGTTGTTTTGCTCGCAATATTTCGCCGTCAAAACCGAATTTTGCAGAGTTTTTTGCGTTACGGCTTGACCTGTCGAACCAACTTGCGTCCAACGAATTCCAACTAGATTCAAATCGGTCAAATCAACAATCGCCCAAAGAGCTTTTTCGCCCGAAACGAACGTCGGCGCAACGCACAGATGATTTGAACGCTCGCATTTTGTCCGATTCAGAGAAGTTTTCGTATTCGCCATCAGAGGATTTTCCGCCGAACCGCCGAGCGCAATTTTGACTTCATTCGCGTTTGTCGCAATATGTTTCGCAATTTCGGTTAAATGTGCGGTAATATCGGGCTGAGAACTCGGCACGCGCGTTACGACCAAAACTTTTTGCTGATTTGTGTCAACCACGGCATTTGTCGTCAGATTGAGTGCAAAATTATACATTTCGACGCGGAAACATTTGCTTTGTCGGCAAGTTTGCGTTTGCTGTATGAAATCGCTTTCACGAAGCGGATAAACACCGAAAATTTCGTTGAGCAAAGATTCGTTTGAAGTTTTATCGCGTGTTTCGCGCAAAAATCTTTCGTCTTTAATCGCCAGATTTTGCGCTGCGCTTTGCCTTTCGTCCAAACCTTCGAGCAGAAGAATCGGCGGGTTCTGTTTTAGAGAATTTTGAATTTTTTCAATTCGCGCTTTGATTAAAGAGTCATTTTGAAACGCTGAATCGCCCGCCGCCAAAATGCCCGGCGGTTCATCGTTTTTAACATTTGAAACAGACAACGGTTTATTTTCGCAACCCGTCGCAAATGCAATAACAACCAATAAAATCAAGAAAATAGGGGCTTTAACCATAAACAGAGAAGGAAATTGAATGAAACAAAAACAAAGTCGAATTTTATCACTTCCCGAATAGTTTCGCCAAAACGAAAACGCTTGCGAAAAAGTATTTTTTTTCGCAAGCGTTTTGTTATCTGCCGAATTGATTATTTATTTCTGTCGGCTTTTGTTTGAATGTTCGCGTCTTCAGACAAAATATTCTGCTCCCCAGACAAAATATTTTGCGCTTCCGCCGTGAAATCAAAGTCGGCAACCGAATCTTCGAGTTGCAAAACCTTCTCTTGCGGATTAAATGTAAAGCGTTTTGACGAAACACTGACAGTCACGGTTTGTCCGGCGGTGATGCCTTCAAAATTGTAATAGCCGAAAGCACCCGTGCGCGTCCAGCGATAATTTCCGTCAGCTAAGGTCAGACCGACAATCACATTTCTGATGCCTCTGTCGTCAGAAGTTTGGATTCGACCACCAACGGAAACATTTGCCGCTGTTGGTGGGAGAAAAGTTTGATTCGGACAACCTGCCGCGTCATTATTCGTCATATTGGGCAATCCTGTATCGCCCGCCGGATAGAACGATAGCAAAGGATCATTGAGATCAACTCGATACCGCAAGCCTGTAGTATTTTCAATTACCACTAATTGATTGCTCAAATACATATATTGTGCGCCAAAATTTCCGCTCAGACCGGCAACAGTTCCGACTAAATTTACTTGCCCCGTAGCAGGATTCATTGTTACTAATTCTGGATTTGTGCCGCTCCGAAGGCTATAAAACAATCCGTTGGTCGGATTATACGCCATATCTACTCCCAAATTAGCAGACGTTACGCCTACTCCGACAGTCTTTGAATAAACGCTAACAACCGTCATAAAAGTCGGACGTGCCGGTGTAACATCAACTACTGAAATCGCCTGTGTTGCGCCTGCGCCGGTGATGTGAAGATACCCGTTTCCGTCAATATCTCCGATATTTCCTTGTTGATTTAGCGGCATTCCGGGAATCGGGGTTCCGTAAAAAGCTGTCGAACCGTCGCTTCCTACTGCAATCATTGAAATTTCCGCATTTCCTGAATTACCGGGAGTTACCGAGCGTGCATAAACTCTACCGTCTAAAGTGTTAAATCCGGCGGCGTTCAAAGCATATGGAACACTTGTAATTAAACTCAAACTTCCGGTAGTTTTATTCACCGATGAAATATTAGTTGCGCCTTCCACCAAAATGCCGTTCGACGGACAACTTGAAAAAGGCGTAACCGCATTAATGTCTCCCCAAACAAAAATTGAATAATCTTCAACTTCTCCGTCGGACGCAGCATCAACGTCATTAAGCCCGAAGGTCGTTGACCAACGAAATCGGGCAAATGTTCTGTTCATACTCGCATTTGAAGGAGCGGTTACGGGAACTTGAATGACACCGTCTCCGGCTGTCAAATCACCGTTTGTGCCGTCATCCTGAAGATTGAGAGAAATTTGTTCTCCGAGATCAGCAAAATTTCCATTACCGTTCCAATCAATCCAAACCTGTAAAAAACCGCCGAGACCATTGACATTAACGATAATGGTATTACTTGTTCCGCGCAGTAATTGTGGAATAGTTACGCCGTTTTCGTCATCTGCTCCGTTCAGATCGTCGCCGTCTGCTTTTGGTGTAGGTAATGCGCCCGCGTCATCATCAGGATCGCCGACTCCTATTGAGATTCCGCTAACTACTATATGACTCGGAGTTCCATAACTTGCCGGAGCATCCGAAAAATCTGCCGCGATTGCGGAAATATTAAAAATAATTCCGATAATAATTATCTTTATCAATTTTACCATTGTAAATTTTTTCTCCATTTTTATATTAATTTTGGTTTTGCTTGAGGCTTTTAATGCCCTGTTCGGTTTTAAGAAAATAGATTTTTTCGATTATTTCTTCAAAACTATTTGGTTATTACGAATGGCTTCAGCCTTTACAGGTGAAGAAGGCAAAGTCGGTAAATCTGCCGTAAAAATCAAATCATCAACGGCATCTTCGAGCGAAAATGCTATTGTCGATTGACTAAACGTAAAGCGTTTTGATTGCACTGATACCGTGATGGTTTGACCCGATTCGACTTCATCGAAATTGTAGTAACCGAACGAACCTGAGCGTGCAAAGCGCGTTGTGCCATTTGCCGTAGTCAAACTGATAATCACGTTGCGAATGCCTCTGCCATCGCTTGCTTGAATACGTCCGCCGACTGAAACACTTGCAGCGGTCGGTGAAAGATTGAAACCGACATCCAAAGTATGATTATTTTGACCTGCGCCACCTGTTGTTACAGAAATAACAGGAAAAGCTCCCGCAGGCGAACCCGATGGATTTGTTACATTGACCGCATCGGAATCTGACGAATCATCATCACCGTTCTGGAACGTCGAGTTCGCAGGCGAAAGGAATAAGGCGAAAAGCGGACCGCCCGAAGTATAATCAGCCGGATTATCGAAACGGATTTGATAATTCGTATTCGGAGTGATTTGACCATTGACAATACCGATATTGTCGGTCGTATTGCCATCGGCGGCAGAGCCGGAAGTGAAATAATATTCGCCGTTGGCATCGGTGACAGCGGTGGCGATTAAGACATTATTGGAATCGTAAAGGTGAACGGTAACACCGGCAATCGGAGATTCGCCCGGATCTTGAACGCCATCACCATCAGTATCGCGCCAAACGCGATTACCGATTTCGATAGGCGCGGCATCCGCTAAAACTTCAATATCGCCAATGCCATTAATTTTAGCAAAACTATTTGCTTCGTTTCGCAGATATATGTCATACGCACCGTTTGTTGTGCCATCGCTGTGTTTATATCTTTGCACACCACCGGTATAAACATTTTGATCCGTATTAACATTTATCGTATTTCCAAAAAAATCAACATATGTTCCGATGAAAGCTGCATCAAATGCGGTTGCCAATACATGGTCATATCCGGGAACTTGTAACAACATTCCCATGCTCGATCCGTCGTTAGTTCCATCTCCTATTCGTTGCTGATGATAAAATTGTCCTCCGCCAATACCTCTTGTATTTCCGGCACCGGTAGTCGTAACTCCTCCGCAACTGCCGTTTGATTCAAATGTCCAAACCGAGCCACTCGGACAAGCCCGTAAAGTGGTTCCCGAGGTTCTTGGTGGAAAAGTATCTTCAAGCGGACCGTCTGCTTTAGGTGATTTATCACCATGGCGGTCTCTCAATCCGACTAACATCGCACCTGAAATGTCAAAATCAATATCCGTAAGCACAGGTTCGGCATTCGTGCCGACATTATCTATATTGCTCCACGGGTGCCAGTTGACGGTAGTATTTGTGCTTCTTGTATAAGAGAGAGTATTGTTTGCTACTAAAGTAAATCCGGGATTATCGAATCTCCAAATGTAGGCGTGCGTTTGGGCGGCGTTTCCGGTTGATTCTGCTGAACAAACTGCTCCGACGTAAATGCCGCCGACAGCATCTTTACCCAAACCGAAAGGGCGCACATCGGCGGACGAACAATTCCCGGATGATGTTGATAAACCATTATTCGGAATATCAAAACTTGTAATCGTTGTCGAATTTAAAGCTCCGGCTGTCGGAATCAGATACAATTTGCGGTTTTGCATATTAACTGCATAAAGTATTGAACCGTCTTGAGATAATTCAATATCGCCCAAGCCTGTTTTCCCCACAATTGATATTGTTCCGTTATCTTGAAGCCAATTTGTCGTGCTGATTGGATGCGGATTGATGCCGGTTGTGCCTGCGCCGAAAACTGTATTTAAGTCAACAAAAACACTCGCTGTCGGAGAAGCCGATGCCGGATTATTGATTACATAAATTGCTCCCGAACTTTCATTGCCGAGAGTTCCCAATTTGGCTCTTCTTTTAATATATGACGAAGCATACAATTTCTTGGATAATCTGTCCCAAATTAAACTGTTAACATTTCCGATAGTATTTGTTTCAGCAATTCGTAAAGGTTCATTGCCGCCTCTCGAAGGCGCAAAAGCCCCGAAAATATTTGAACCTGCCCACGGACTTCCCAAATTGCCATTATTATTACTGCTTAAACTATATGGAAATCTGACAACTGAATCGCCATTGTTGTTTTCGCGTGTGAATTGACTCGCGACGACTTGAAGATTATTTTGAGCGTAATCGGTAGGTCTGTTTAATGCCAGATTAACATTACTCGAATTGCCGTCCGACAAGAATTGAACGGTCGAACCTGAATTTGTGGCAGTTCCACCGGCAACTGAATCGGTCGAACGCGCCGAAGGCGAATAACCGCTCGGCAAGTTCGTAAATTCTACTCGATATGGTCCCGTGCCGGTTGCTACCAAAGAGTAAGTTCCGTTTGCGGCGGAAACGGTTGTGCCTCGTGCGTTTCCGGCACTGTCATAAACCGTAATCATTACAGCAGCGATGCCTGTATCTATGGCAAGATTCGGCGAAGTTCCGCTCGTGTCATAATTGCCGTTGCTGTTGTAATCTTGAAAGACTCTGCCGGAAATTGTTCCTGTGGCGTGAGTTTTCAAATTATCTGAAAATAAAAAAAACGATATGGCGAACAACGCCGCACAAGGCGCAAAAATCCATAACAAAATCTTGAATTTGTTTGTTTGCATTGTATTCAAAGTCTCCAAAGAAAAATATTCTATCCGCTCACATTTCTTATGGGGACTATAACCAATGCGAAGAAAGTCTGTTTATTAGTGTTGAATTTTGGAGGTTGAGAAGACAACCTCCAAGGAGTTAATAAGATAGTAGCAAACATTGTATAACAAAGCAATACTTATTTTGCAATGTATAACTGCACAAATTAGCAGTAATTTTGAGTGATTTGACAATCTTAGATTTTCGATATTCGTCAAGCATCTTAATTTTGTCTTATAATTTGCTTTTAGTTATGTATATAAAATCCGATTTGAAAATTGTTTCACTTCTTCCGTCGGCGACGGAAATTGTCTGCGCTCTCGGTTTAGAAGAAAACTTGGTCGGCATTACGCACGAATGCGATTTTCCGAAATCTGTTGAAGGAAAACCGCATTTAACGGCGAGTCGCATTTCGCATTCGATGATGACGAGCAAGGAAATTGACCACGCCGTTCGCACGAATTTGGACGGACACGGTTCGATTTATGATTTAAATACTGAACTTTTGGAAGAATTAAAACCGGATTTAATCATCACGCAAGAGCTTTGCGATGTTTGTGCCGTGAGTTATAAAACCGTTTTGAAAGCCGCGAAAATGTATGTCGCAGACGCGCAAGTAGTTTCTTTAGAACCAAATACGATTGCTGATATTTTTGAAAATATTAAACTCATCGGCGAACTCTGCGGCGTTTCCGAACGTGCCGAAAAAGTCGTCAACGATTTACAAAATCGCTTAGATAAAATCCGTCAAACAATACAACATTCAAAATCCAGAATCCAAAATCCGAATGTTTTTATGCTCGAATGGCTCGAACCGCCGGTTTCGCCCGGACATTGGGTGCCGGAACAAGTCGAAATCGCGGGCGGAATTGCGCTTTTGGGCAAATCGGGCGCAAAATCGGTTACGACAACTTACGAGGAAATTTACGAATCAAATCCCGATGTAATGGTGATGATTCCGTGCGGATATTACACCGAAGATATTTTGCGGCAACTTGAAAACACAACATTTCCGGCAAATTGGCGCGAAATTCCGGCGATTAAAAATAATGAAGTTTGGGCATTAGACGCGAGTTCGTATTTTTCGCGTCCCGCGCCGCGTGTCGCCCGCGGCGCAGAGATTTTGGCGAAGATTTTTCATGCCGAAATTTTCGGCGCACCGACTAAAAACGAAGCCGTCAGAGTTTCAAAAAATTTGTTAAGATTTGAAGAAGGCATTGCCGCAGAAGGCTAAAGAAAAATTGTCCACAGATGAAAACGGATACGCACAGATAAGAAAGATTGAAAAAAATCCGTTTTCATCTGTGGATAAAAAAATATGAAATTTATTGCAACTTGTTTATTTACATTCATTTTCGCGGTTTCAGTTTCAGCGCAAACGGTGACGCAGATTTTGGCAAAAGCAAACGGTCAAAATTATACGGCGGCGGATTTGCCTGCCGATCTGCGCGAATCGTATTTGAAACTTGCCAAAAATTCTCTCGATGCGCGGCGAGTGCTTTTTAATAATCAACTTGCCGAAATCTTGCTCGAAACTGAAGCCAAGGTGCGGAAGATTTCTGTTGACGATTTAATCAAAACCGTTACTTCAAAGGTTGCAAATCCGACCGAAAAGCAAATTCAAGATGTTTATGACAAAAACCGCGATGCACTCGGTGGACGTTCTCTGGAGCAAGTTCGCGAACAAATAATCGCCTTTTTACGGAGTGACGGTGAACAAAGAGCCTTGAGTGTTTTCGTGATGAGTTTGGGGAAAAAGTATAAAGCCCTGATTTTTAAAGACGTAAATGCGAGGGCATTGAAACCGGCGGATATTTTGGCAACTGT
Organism: uncultured Acidobacteriota bacterium; assembly: GCA_937863115.1. GTDB lineage: Bacteria > Acidobacteriota > Blastocatellia > Pyrinomonadales > Pyrinomonadaceae > CALMEH01. The sequence goes on along the minus strand of CALMEH010000110.1, from coordinate 21,154 downwards.
CAATGGTAGAAACATCACTGCCGCCGCATTTGAAACGAAAAACCGCGTTGCGCTTTATGAACAAAAAGCGGATGTTTTTGATGACGTAAAGCTCGCACTTGAAGAAAAAATTTACGACGCGCTCGTTGTCGCCGAAGCAAAGTCGCAAAAAATTGACGCAAGCGATTTGATTGCACGGGAAATCAGCGATAAATTGCGCGATTTTACCGACGATGAACGCGAATCGCTCGAAGCGGATTTTCGCCGCAAACTCTTTACAAAATACAATGTGCAGTTTTTTTTGAAAGAACCTGCGCCGCTTGTTTTGCCGATTTCGGTTGATGATGATCCATCAAGAGGAAGCGCAACCGCGCCGGTTACGGTCGTGATGTTTTCGGATTTTCAATGTTCGGTTTGCGCCGCAACACATCCGGTTTTACAGCGCGTTTTGGCAGAATATACTTCGGAGCAAGTGCGTTTTGTTGTTCGTGATTTTCCGCTCGAACAGATTCACGAAAACGCTTTTCTCGCGGCAACAGCGGCAAATGCAGCACATAAACAAGGCAAATTTTTTGAGTTTACTGAAGTTTTGTATCGCAATCAAAATGCGCTCGATAAAGAATCTTTGAAGAAATATGCCACTGATTTGGGTTTGAATCTTGCACAATTTGAGTTAGACTTGCAAAGCGCGCCAAACGCTGCCGAAATCCGCAAAGATATGGCGGACGGCGAAACTTATGGCATCAACGGAACGCCGACAATTTACGTCAACGGCGTAAAAGTTCGTCGAAACAATGCCGAATATTTTCGGGCGGCGATTGATAAAGTTTTGAAAAAATAGGAAAGATTTTTTAATGCAAAGTCGCAAAGTCGCCAAGACGCAAAAAAATAAAAAAACTTTGCGCCTTTGCGTAAAAAAAATATTATGCGAATCCGCATTTTAATTATTGTTTTGTTTGCAGTTTTCGCCGCGTCCGTTTCGGCGCAGGATTTACCCGTTTATACTTACGAAATCGTCAAAACTTACACGCACGATGCAAAGGCTTTTACGCAAGGTTTGGTTTTTTACAAAGGTTTTTTGTATGAAGGAACGGGCAAAGAAGGCGATTCGCAAATCAGGAAAATCGAACTCGAAACCGGAAAAGTTTTAAAGAAAAAAAGTTTATCGGACAAATATTTCGGCGAAGGAATTACAATTTTTAATGATAAAATTTATCAACTGACGTGGCGCGAAAAAACGGCTTTTGTTTATGATTTGGATGGTTTTATTTCGCTCGAAGAAATAAAATATCAAGGTTCGGGTTGGGGCTTAACAAACGACGGGAAAAATCTGATTGTGAGCGACGGCACGAATGTTTTAAAATTTGTAAATCCGAAAAATTTCGCGGTCGAACGCACGGTTTCGGTAACGAGAGAAAACGATTTTCCCGTAAATCATCTGAACGAACTCGAATATATCGAAGGCGAAGTTTGGGCAAATATCTGGCATTCGGAACAAGCCGGAACGAAAAACGAACACGGATTTTTGATGAATTTGGGCAAGCCGAATCACATTGCGCGAATAAATCCGAACACGGGCAAAGTTGTCGGTTGGTTAGATTTAACGGACATTTCGCCCGATGATGCAAACAAAAAAACAAGCACTTTGAACGGAATTGCTTACGACGCGGCAACGAAAAGAGTTTTTGTTACAGGCAAAAATTGGAAGAATTTATTTGAGATAAAAGTTAAATTAAAAGGCTAGGGCTTTGGCTTTTGGACTTTGGTCTTCGGATTTTGTTTTTGTTGAGATTGAAATTAACTTATCAAAAACCAAAACCCAAAAACCAAAAGCCAAAGCCCAAAAACTATATTCTATATGCGTTTATTTTTGATAATTGTATTTATAATTACAGCTTTGGGATGCGGTTCGGATTCAAACACGAGCATAAACAAGGGAAATAATTCAACGAACAACACGAACACCAAACCTAAAACGGGCATAACGCTTTACACGGTTGAAATCGTGAAGGAATATTCACACGACTCAAATGCCTTTACGCAAGGTTTGGTGGTTCATAATGGCTTTTTCTACGAAGGCACAGGCGGTTATCGCGGACGTGATACGTTTTCATCTTCGCTTCGCAAAGTTGAGATTGAAACAGGCAAAGTTTTACAGAAATTCGATTTGGCGGCTCAATATTTTGGCGAAGGAATTACAATTTTCAACGGAAAAATCTACCAAATAACGTGGAACGAAGGCACGGCTTTCGTTTATGATTTGAATGATTTTAAATTGCTCAAAGAATTCAAATATTCCGGCGAAGGTTGGGGCTTGACACATGACGGAACGCATTTGATTATGACCGACAAAACGCACATTCTTCGCTTTGTAAATCCCGAAACCTTTGAAACGGTCAGAAGTTTGGCGGTTTTCGACGCAAAAGGAACGCCCGTTGTTAAATTAAACGAACTCGAATACATCAAAGGTGAAATTTGGGCAAATGTCTGGGAAGAAGGCTATATTTTGCGGATTGATCCGTTGACGGGAAAAATCACCGGCAAAATTGATTTGGAAAAACTTGCGGAAGAACAAATGAACAACCCAAACGCCGATGTTCTCAACGGCATTGCTTACGACGAAGCCAACGACCGGATTTTTATTACAGGCAAAAAATGGAATAAAGTGTTTGAAATCAAACTAAAACCGAAAGAATAATGACCGAATTAGACGAATATTTTATGCGCTATGCAATAAGTTTGGCGCAAAACGGAATTGACGACGGCAAAGGCGGACCGTTCGGTTGTGTTATTGTCAAAAACGGCGAAATCGTCGGCGAGGGCTGCAATCAAGTAACTTCAACCAACGATCCGACGGCACACGCCGAAATTGTCGCTATCAGAAATGCTTGTCAAAAATTGAATTCTTTTCAGCTTGATGACTGCACGATTTACACGAGTTGCGAACCTTGCCCGATGTGTCTCGGCGCGATTTATTGGGCGCGTCCTGCAAAAATGTTTTACGCTTGTTCGCGCACGGACGCGGCAAACGTCGGATTCGATGACGATTTTATCTACGAAGAAATTAACCGCCCAATCGAAGAAAGAAAAATCGAAACCATCAATTTTCTGCGCGACGAAGGTTTGACGGTTTTCAATAATTGGGCTGATAAAACGAATAGAATTGAATATTAGGTTTTTGGTTTTTGGTCGTTGTGAAAACCGAAGACCGAAGAACAAAGACCGAAAATCAAATGACGAATTTTTTTAATAATTATTTCTTTATGTTTCTCGCTGTGCTGACGGGCGTAGCGATGGCGACACAGGCGACCGTCAACAGCAAACTTGCGGGTTATGTCGAAAGTCCGGTTTCCGCTGGATTTATTTCGTTTGCCGTCGGAACAGTTGCGCTTTTCGTCTTAATGCTTTTGACGGGCGTTCCTTTAAATACTCTGGTTTTATCGAAAAATGCGCCGCCGATTACTTGGATTGGCGGTTTCTTGGGCGCATTTTTTGTTTTGATAATGGCATCCGCCGTGCCGCGTATCGGAGTTGCGCTGGCATTTAGTCTAGCCATCGCCGGACAGATGCTCACCGCATTGACGATTGATCATTTAGGTTGGCTCGGCGCACCGGAAAAGCCGCTAAATCTCTGGCGCATTTTCGGCGCAGTTCTGATTATGTGCGGCGTGATTTTAATTAGGAAATTCTGAAAATGAACCACATAGAAACATAGAAAACATAGAATCAGAAAAAGAAATTTATGTTTTCTATGTGGTTCAAAATATCAATGACAAAGTTTATTTTGAACAATCAAACAATCGAAACCGATTTGCCGAAAGGCACGACGGTTTTGGATTTTGTGCGGTATCACAAAAATTTGAAAGGCACAAAAATCGGCTGTCGTGAAGGCGATTGCGGTGCTTGCACGATTTTGGTCGGCGAATTAACGGACGAAAAAGTAAAATATCGCACACAAACTTCGTGTTTGATGCCGATTGCCAATGCGAACGGAAAACACATCGTAACCGTCGAAGGAATTAATCGGGAAGACGGCGAATTAACGCAAGTTCAACACGCGATGGTCGAAGCATCGGGAACGCAATGCGGTTTTTGCACGGTCGGTTTTGTGATGTCGCTAACGAATTTTTGTCTCGAAGACGCGCCGAAAACCGTCGAATCGGCAATTTCCGCGATTGACGGAAATATCTGCCGCTGCACGGGTTACAAATCAATCGAACGTGCTTGCGAAAACATCGTCAGCGGTCAGCAATCGGGCATCGGAAATGTCGAGCGTTTAACGGTCAACATCGAAAAAGAAATCGTTCCAGAATATTTTTCGGGCATCAAAGACCGTTTATCTGAAATTTCAAATTTGAAATCCGAAAATCCGCAATCCCAAATCCAAAACCCCAAATTCACTGCCGGCGGAACAGATTTGTATGTGCAAAAGCCGGAAGAAATGACACATTCGGCAATGGAAAATCTTTTTGACAATTCCGAACTGAGATTTATCACCGAAACCGACGAATTTGTCGAAATCGGCGCGTCCGTTGTGGTTACGGATTTGCTCGAATCCGAGATTTTTCAAAGACTTTTCCCGAATCTTAACAAACATTTAAAGCTGATCTCATCAACACCGATTCGCAATATGGCGACGATTGCCGGAAACTTCGTCAACGCTTCGCCGATTGGTGATATGACGGCGTGGTTTTTGGCTTTGGACGCGGAAATTATTTTCAATTCCGAACGCGGAATCTCGCTGAAAGACTTTTATCTCGGCTACAAAAAACTTGCCAAATCAGACGACGAATTCATCTCAAAAATCCGTTTCCGAAAAGATTTCACGCATTTCAATTTTGAAAAAGTTTGCAAACGAACTTACTTAGATATTGCTTCGGTCAACACGGCAGTTTCATTGAAAACTTCGGATAAGTTAATCGAAATCGCCCACGTTTCTATTGGCGGAGTTTCCCCGATTCCGCTTTATTTGCGAAAAACTTCCCGTTTTTTACAAGGCAAAGAAATCAACGAAACAACAATCGCCGATGCCTGTGAAACTCTCCAAACCGAAATTTCGCCGATTTCCGACGTGCGCGGTTCGAGTGAATATAAAAGATTGCTTGCAAGACAATTATTTACGGCTCATTTTGTTGAGTTGTTTGATTTAGACTTTTAGTTTGTTTATCAGCCGAATCAATCTGGTTTGTCTGGCTTTCGCGTCGTCTTCTGTGTCGTCTTTGCCTTCGGCTTCGATGTTGATGTAATCGTAAGCGCGATTGGTTTTGCCAAAATAATTCATTCCGAAATAGATTGACATCGAGCCGTCGTCAACGGCGTTTTTGTTTTTTCGGAGAAACGGCAAACCTTCTTGCAGGGCAATGTTTATCGGTTCGTCAAGCGCAAGAGCTTTTGTGAAAAGATTCAAATTCGTAACCAAAACAAAATCATCCGCGTCAATTACCGCATCGTGTTTTTCGGTGTTGGCGCGAAACACGCCGACAGCCGTTTTCGCCTCGCCGCCGGGCGCGTTCCACGTTGTAACGTCGAGCTTTAAATCGACATTATTGTGAACGCCGATGATAAAACTGTGCTTGAAATTATCGGTTACAATTTTTAATAATTCCGAGCCGAAACGCGAAACTTCCTTGATTAAATCGTCCGATTCGCTGTCAAACATTTCGGGCGAAACGGGCGAACAAACATCCGCTTGATTATCTTCCGAGCGCGGATAACCTTTGAAAAATTTGATAATTCCGGGCTTTGAATACATTCGATTCGGGTCAAAACAGACGTTCGTTTTATCGGCAAAATCAAAATGCAGAAAACGGCGCGGTTTGCCGTCCGCGTCCAACGAAACGACTTCGATCAAACGTCCGCCGTCTGCGGCAATAACTTTTTTCGCGGCTTGCAAACCTTTCTGCTCGTTGTGATGCACAACTGCAAACGTGCGGTCAATCACGCGATTTTTTATCGGTTTTGTATAAGTTCTGACTTCAAATTCGTTATTGCCAAGTTTCAAAATAGTTTTGATGCACGGCAAATTCGCCTTATTATTCGGCGCATCACATTTGGTTTGTGCGTTCGAGTTGAAAACAAAAAACAGTAAAAGACAAGCAAGACAAGCAGTTATTTTATTCATTTCGTTTTATATTTTAGCAGAAAAAGTTAAAATATCTCACGGAAGTTCAGATTCACAAAAAATGAAAAATGTTGACTCAAAATCGCACGTTCGTGGCGAATCGGTTTATTTGGATGACGTTCCTTTGCTTGAAGGGACGCTTTTTGCTTGTGTTTTTGATTCGCCGATCGCGCACGGAAAATTGAAAAGCGTTGATATTTCCGAAGCTGAAAAATTAAAAGGCGTGGTGAAAATTATTACGGCGAAAGATTTAATCGGCGAAAATCAAATTGGCGGAATTTTACCTGATGAACCGCTTTTTGCCGATAGGGAAGTTCATTTTTGCGGAATGCCGATTGCACTCGTTTTGGCGGAAACGGAAGAACAAGCAAGACACGCCGCAAAATTGATAAAAGCCGAAATCGAACCGCTCGAAGTCATTACCGATGAACGAGTTGCACACGCGAAAGGCGAATTGATTGCGCCGCCGAAAACTTTCAAATTGGGCGATGCAGACAAGGCTTTTGCAACTTGCGAACATCTTTTTGAAGGTCGCGCCGATGTTAATGGACAAGAACATTTGTATATCGAAACTCAAGGCGCATACACGATTCCGACCGAGCAAGGCGGAATGAAAATCTATTCTTCAACGCAAGGTCCGACGGCGGTTCAGCGTTGCGTTTCGCGTGTAACTTCGCTTCCGATGAATTTGATTGAAGTTGACGTAACTCGTCTCGGCGGCGGTTTTGGCGGCAAGGAAGATCAAGCAAATGCGTGGGCGGCGTTTTGCGCGGTCGGCACGCAATTAACAAAACGTCCCGTCAAATATGCGCTTCATCGAATGGAAGATATGCGAATGACCGGAAAACGTCATCCATATTCGGCGGATTATAAAATCGGTTTGGATAAAAATTTGAAAATAATTGCTTATTCCGCGACATTTTATCAAAACGCGGGCGCGGCTTGCGATTTGTCTTTGCCGGTTTTGGAACGAACGCTTTTTCATTGCACAAATTCATATTTTATCCCGAATGTTTCCGCAACGGCGTATTCGTGCAAAACGAATTTGCCGCCAAACACGGCTTTTCGCGGCTTCGGCGGACCGCAAGGAATGTTCGTTATCGAATCGGCAATCGCACACGCGGCGGAAAAATTGAATGTTTCCGCAAGCGAAATTCAGCGAAAAAATCTAATCGAAAACGGCGACGAATTTCCTTACGGGCAAATTGCCGAAAGCGAAGCGATTACATCGTGGACACAAGCCGATGAAAAATATGATTTTACAAAATTAAAAGCCGAAGCCGACGAATTTAATTCGCAAAACAAATTAATCAAAAAAGGCGTGGCAATGATGCCGATTTGTTTCGGAATTTCGTTCACCAAAACGCCGATGAATCAAGCGCGTTCGCTCGTTCACATTTACACGGACGGAAGCGTGGCGATTTCAACCGGCGCAGTTGAAATGGGGCAAGGCGTAAATACGAAAATGGCGCAAGTCGCCGCGAAAGTTTTTTCTCTACCGATTTCCGCCGTTAAAGTCCACACAACCAACACTTTACGAATCGCCAACACTTCACCGACTGCGGCTTCGGCAGCGGCAGATTTAAACGGACGCGCCACCGAAATTGCCTGCGAAACGATTTTGCAACGACTCAAAGATGTAGCTTTGGAACTGACAAATGATGGCGCGTATGGAGTTCCGCCTTCAGGCGGCGCGGCGAGCGAAGCAAAGCCGCCGAAAGGGGGAACTCCATACGAAATTTCGATTGAAAACAGTTTTGTTTATCGCAACGGTGAAAAGACAAACTTGGATTGGAAAATGCTCGTTATGGAAGCGCATTTGCGGCGCGTAAATCTCAGCGAACACGCGCATTACGCCACGCAAGGAATAAATTTCGATTGGTCAATCGCCAAAGGTCATCCGTTTGCATATCACGTTTATGGCACGGCAATCGTCGGCGTAACGGTTGATTGCCAACGCGGAATTTATTCCATTGATTACGTTAAATGTTGCCACGATTTCGGCTCTTCAATGAACACCGCCGTTGACAACGGACAAATCGAAGGCGGCATCGTCCAAGGCATCGGTTGGATGACAATGGAAGAAGTTTTTTACGATTCAGACGGACGTTTGCGCTCAAACGCACTTTCAACCTACAAAATCCCCGACATCTATTCCGTCCCCAAAGGAATCGAAATCCTCCCGCTCGAAACATCACGCGAAAACCTCGCCATCTTCAATTCCAAAGCCGTCGGCGAACCGCCGCTGATGTATGGAATCGGCGCATATTTTGCGATTCGTGAAGCCGTTAAATCATTTAATCAGGAAAATTCACCCATATTTGACGCGCCATTTACGGCTGAAAAAGTTTTGATGAATTTGTATGGCGAAAATACGGAGAAGCAAAATAAATGAGAAATCTCAGGTTATTTTGACCTGAGATTTCTCAACAAGTAGTTTATAAATATTTATGGACAGTAGCGGTTTATGGTATTATTGCCAGTGCCGCCCCAAGCGATGTCCCAAGAATTTTTACTTGCCCAAATTCTGTCTCCTCCGGGACCTCCAAAGAGAAAATCACGCGGAGATTCGACAGAACAATTTTCGTCTTCGCCGCCACCGCCGTAAAGATAATCGTCATCATTTCCGCCAAATGCCAAGTTGCGATCTGAAAATGCAACGATATAATCACCACCATCATTTCCGAAAAGCAAATCGTTATCTTCGCCCGAATTGAGATGGTCTGCTCCGCCGTTTCCGATAATCAAATCGTTTCCCTCATTACCGTTGACATAATCCCCATCAATGCCGCCGAAAAGCACATCATTACCGCTTTGACCATTAATTGTATCAATTCCGGCACCTCCGGCAATAACATCCAAGCCATCTCCGCCTTCAAAATAATCATCGTGATTTTCGCCGAACATTACATCTAAATCGGCATAGCCATACAAAGCGTCAGCATTATCGCCGCCAAATATCACATCGTTTGAATTAGCTCCGTGTAATTTGTCATCGCCTTGTCCGCCGATTAAAAGATTTGCAGAATCGCCCGTAAAAACAGAAATGGAATTGCCGTATAACGTATCATCTCCCGTAAAACCGATAAGAATATCCGTTTCTGTTCCACCATTTATGATGTCTTTGTCAGCATCGCCGGAAAGAAGGTCAATTCCGCCTCCTCCATTGAGAGTATCATCGCCGCTTCTGCCGAAACCGATGTCAATGCCCAACCCTCCGTTTATCAGGTCATTGCCGTCATCACCCCACATAAAGTCCATGTGATCTTCGCCTTCAATTAAATCGCTAGCAGAGCCGCCCGAAATAATGTCAATGGATGTTCCGCCATAGATTGCATCACAACCCGAACCGCCGGAGATTAAGTCTATATCGTTTCCACCAAATAGTTTTTCAATTTTTTCAGATGTGAAGTCTGTGCATCTTAAAGTCGGCGGGTCATTTGGCGTATTTGAATTTCCGAAAATAACATCAAACTCGTTTTCTCCTTCGATGTAATCAATTCCGCCTTCTCCAAAAGCAAGGTCAATAATGCCGTTTCCGAGTTTGATTCGGTCGTTATTTTCGCCGCCAAGCGCAATATCAATTCCGTCCTGACCGAAAATTCGGTCATCGCCACCAAATCCGGCAAGAATATCAATCCCGCCATGACAAAAATTGCGCTCCCCCCCACAAACCCCGGAAAAAATACCAACCCCGCCGCTATCGCCTGAAATCAAATCACCTTCACTGCCTCCGACGGCAACGTCAATTCCGGTATTGCCGACAATTTCATCTTCACCGGCATTTCCCACCATCAACGAAAACGCGCCGGCATCGCTGTAAAGTTTATCATTGTCTTTACCGCCCACAATCAAATCGCTTGCTTCGTTACCGTGAATTGAGTCTGCGTCTTGCATTCCAAATAAAAAGTCTTCATCTTCGCCGCCGTTAATGTCGTCCGCTTCCGTATTGCCAAGCACACAATCCATACCTTTTCCGGCTAAAATCAAATCTTTGTCCTTTCCGCCGTCAATAAAATCTCCGAAAATGTCTGGAAGCGGCGTGTCCGTTCCAGTAATTTTATCGTCGCCCGGACCGCCCCAGAAAGCACTTCCAAAAATAAACGGCTTACCATTTATGCTGAATTTACCGTAACCTTTCGTGAGAAGCTCATCCTTATTATCTTGCCCGTAAATAAAATTCATTCCTTTGTCGCCGTCAATATAATCATCTCCGGCATCACTGCCGGTTGCCAAGCCGTCTCCTAAAATAACATCGGAATAGCCGAATAAATCAAGCGCATTATTGTCGCCTGAGCCGAAAATCGAATCGGCTTGCGCTCCGCCCGAAATCAAATTTCCAACATCGAGCGTGACAATCGTTGTCGGAGAAACCACCAACTGATAGCTTTTCCCATCGCCGCCGTTGACAATATCGTTGCCTTTTCCACTAAACAAAAAGTCGGGCAAATCTCCGCCGTGAATTGTGTCATTGCCGCTCATTGTGAAAACCGCGTCATAATCACCTCTTGAATCAACACAATCATCGCCCGCAAAAGTCAGAATAAAGTTTTTTTCATTTCCCGTTGTAATCGAATCGTCCCAAGGAGTTCCGATAACCAAATAAATTCCAGAGATATTTAATGTCAGCACAAAGTCATCACCACATTTAGTCTTTTTCTTTAGGCTTGAAGTGATTGCGGAGTTTCCTAATGGCACGATTCCGGTTTTTTTGGAACTAGTTTGCTTTGACTTTGATTGCACCGATTTATCCAAAAGCCAGTCAGGATTTACATATTTCAACAACGGTTGCGGCATTTTCTCCATTGATTCTTCAACAGATTGATAATATTCAAGTTGGTTGAATTTTTGTGATATTCCCTCTGCCGCTTGCTCCATTGAACTTGCGTCTGTTTCAGCATTATTCACAAAAGCCGAAACTTGATTGCCAATTGCTTCATAATCAGTCAAAGAAATGAAACTGCCTTGCGACAAGTTCGGCGTTGAACCGGGAAACACAACGTCCGCAGTTGTTGTGTAGATGTCTTTTAATTGTGTCTTCAAAACACAGTCGTTCATAATCGTTTTTTCCAGACCAGCAAAATAATTCTCGTATTTTTCAATGATTTGTTGCCGATTCACCGCCGGGGTAGTTTCTTCATTAAAATTAGCCGGAAGCGGATCAGGATACGAATTTATTTGCAGTTCGGCTTCTAAGCCTGTCATTTGTCCTCTATATCTTTCTTCAACTACACAACCCTTAACCGCCCCAATTTTTCCGGCTTGGGCATTCAAGAAATTTTGATATGTGGTCGCGGTTTTCTCAATTATTTGCTTGTCTTCCTGTCTTTTGGTTAATAATTTTTCAAAAGCCGAAGCCGCATCGGAATTTTTTGTCAGGATTGTCTGACCGTCGGCGGAAAACTTTTCGATTTGGGTGTAGTAGTCATATAAAATCTTCTGCTGTTGGTCAATAAATTCATCTTGCTTTTTTGTTGTATTGACTGCTAATTTTTCCACGAGTGAAAAAATATCATTTTGCTGATTGATAAGTTTTGAAGTATCTTCCTTCGCCAACCATTCGCTCAAAGTGTTGCCAGACAACGGCATCGAAACAGTGCAGAGAGGACAATCTTTATTTTCTAAATTCCCGTCAATTTTTAACTTCAAATCACTGCCTAAAGGCAGATTATCCGCATAAAATATTCCTATGACTTTTTTGCCCAAAATTACATTCAAAATTCTCGAAGGCGCAGTTTTGTCTATAATTTTAAATGACTTGATAAGACTGACTTTTCCATCGTCAACTAACCAAAACCCGATTGCTTCGTCATAAAGTGCAATATAAAGCGCACCGGGACCAGTTACATTAATTACTTCGGTCTTCGGAATTGAATTGTTAAGACTTGGTTTAGCAACTGCTTCAAGGTTTCCGATAAAAATAATCATCAGAAATAGACATAAACTACCCGAAAGAATAAATCTAAGAACAGATTTATTTTCATTTAATTGTTTAGTTTTTAAACATTTTCTCATTTTTTTGTTCTCCATAATTTTAGAATTCGCACGAGGCAATGCGCCTTTTATTTCGTGCTTCGTGGATATGTGGCGTTTTCATTCAAAACGTAACGAACTTTTTTCAAAAAATAATTCGCTATTTTTGTTTCCGGCTTCTATAAGCGTATTTTTGTGTCGAAACGTATCATTTAAATGTGAAAAAATGTGATGATAGTGAGAAGTTTTTAATTTTATTAAGAAAAGTGTGGGAAAATTACGGGCAATTTGTTTATGAAAGAACTTGAAATCTGGAAATTTGCGGCAGAGAGATTGCGGCGGAACGAATCGGTGATGCTTTTGGTTGTTGCGGAAAGTGAGGGAAGTTCGCCCGGCAGACGAGGTTTTAAGATGATTGTTGCCGGAGATGATTTGCGCGGAAGCATCGGCGGTGGCGTGATGGAAGTTTCGCTCGCGGAACTCGCTAAAATAAGAATTACGAATTACGAAATACGAATTAAAACGGAAATTATCGAACAAGTGCATCGTAAAAATGCGGCGGATTCGAGCGGGATGATTTGTTCGGGAAGGCAGACGGTTATTTTTTTTGAGTTGAATTCAGAGCATTTGAAACTCGTGCGAGAAATTATCGGGTGTTTGGAAAATCATCAATCTTGCCGATTGCAAATTACAAATTACAAATTTCAAATTACGGAAAAGCCGTCTAAAATTGGAACTCAGAACGATGATTTCAGATTTGAACGATTTAATGAAAATGAATTTGTTTATGAAGAAAATCTTGGCTTCAAAAATAAACTTTTCATCATTGGCGGCGGACATTGTGCATTGGCTTTGTCGGAATTGATGGCGAAGATGGATTTTCATATTTCGCTTTTTGATGACCGTGCGGATTTGAATACCATTGAGAAAAACAAGTTTGTCCACGAGAAGAAAATCATTGAATCTTACGAACAAATCGGAGAATTTATCGAATCAAGTTGGAATTGTTTTGTCGTTGTGATGACGCTCGGATATAAATTTGATGAGATTGTGATTCGACAATTATTTGATAAAAATTTTAAATATTTCGGCGTTTTGGGAAGCAAGGCGAAGATGAAAACTTTGCTCAAAACGCTCGAAAAAGAAGGTTTTGATAAAGAAAAACTCAAACAAATAAAAACGCCCATTGGTTTGCCGATAAATTCTCATACGCCGGAAGAAATTGCGGTTTCGATTGCGGCGGAAATTATTGCGGTGAAGAATGCAAAAGAACATATCGGAATAAGTGAAAAGTGAAATATGATAAGTGATAGGTTAAAACGGTATTTCAACTTATCACTTTTTATCCTTAACTCATCTCCAAAGAGAAAATCTATTGCTAATGAGCGCGGAAAGGAATAAAATTAAACCAATTTCTCGTGAAAAAAGAACACATACCTTTAACTTTTGAAAGAATAAAACAAAACTACATCGAGCGTGGTGCGGATATTCGGCGAAAGATTGCCGAATTTGAAGAAATTTGGACAAACGGCACGGACGAAAAACTTTGGGAAGAGATGGTTTATTGCTTTTTCACGGGCGGTTGTTCGGCGCGGATGGGACTGAATTCGGTCGAAGCCGTGCGACCGATTTTGCTGACGGGAACGCACGACGAGTTAATGAATGCACTTGTCGGAAAACATCGCTATCCGCGAGCGCGAGCCGGTTATATTGTCGCATCGCGTGATTTTTTACAGGAACATTGTGGGCTTTGTCTGCGTAAAAAATTAGAGAGTTTCGAGAACGATTTGGAACGCCGCGATTGGTTGGTTAAAGAAAAGCGTATCAAAGGTTTAGGCTACAAAGAAGCCAGTCATTATTTGCGGAATATCGGGTTGAAAGGTTACGCCATTTTGGACAAACACATCTTGCGGAGTTTGGCGGAATTAAAAATAATTTCTGACCCAAAGCCACCAAATACGCGTTTGAAGTATCTAACGGTTGAAAAAGAATTAAAAAAGTTAGCTGTCCGCCTCAAAATTGACTTTGATGAATTGGATTTGGTCTTGTGGTCGCTCAAAACGGGAGAGATTCTGAAATGAGAACGACTTGACAGGACATTACAGGAGTTGTTTATGAGATACAAAGAAATTTCTTTCCCTTTTCGCATTAACCGCCTTCTATTACCGCTTTTAATTGTTTGTCTGTTATTTGCTTTTTCGTCTGTTGCTTTGGCAACTACGGATGAAGCTCAAATTCAAACCGAAGAAGTTAAAAAACTTCTAAAGCAAGCCGAAAAGCTGACACGAAACGGAAATTTGAAGGAAGCCGAAAAGATTCTACGCGGATTATTTGAACGTCATCCGCAAAATTCAAAAGTAAAACTCGGTTTGGCGTATGTATTGATGAAGGAAAGGAAACTTTTTGAATCATATAAATTGTCCTTTGATGTTTGCACCGCCGAACCGCAAAACTCCTACGCTTTTGCGGTTTTGGGAATGACGATTCTCAATGCCGGAAATTTCAAAGAAGCCGAAATTGCGCTGAATAATTCTTTGAACCTTAACCGAAGGCAAGCGTTGGCATGGGCAGGTTTGGGAATGTTGGATTTTTACGAAAACCGCATTTTCGACAGCCTCGATGCGATGCGAACTGCTGTTTATATTGACAGCAACGAGCCTGATTTTGTTTTTTCGTTGGCGCAAATTTCCGCCCGCGCCGAAAAATACAAAGAATCTGCCCAAGCCTACCGCGACTTTTTGCGGATTTCACCGCGCACCGATACCGAACGGCGCGAGCGCATCAAAGGTTTGATTGATTTTTTAGAATATCTCGGGGGAAAATCAACGCTCTATGAAATTGGCGGCAAACGTCAAACAAAAGTCAATTTTAAACTCGTCAGAGATCGCCCTATAATTCAGCTGCGCGTTAATAAATTCGATGAACCTTTGAATTTTGTTCTTGATACAGGGTCAGGAATTTCGGTAATTTCCAAACAGACGGCGGAAAAACTCGAAATTTCGCCTGTTGCCCGCGGCGGAAAAGCTAAGGGGTTTGGCGGCAACGGAAAATTTGAAATCGTTTATGGTTTCTTAAATCGCGTCGAAATCGGCGATGTTGCGATTAAAAATGTGCCGGTTTATATTCGTCCGTTTCATTCGGTAAATGAAGGCATTGACGGCTATATCGGCTTGTCGCTGATTTCAAAATTTCTGACGACGATTGATTACGGTGACACGAGTTTTTCGTTGCTCAGAAAAGATTCGCCGCGCGAAGAAATCAGTGATTCCGAAGGTTTGGTATTGCCTTTACGTCTGACATCGGGTGGTTTTTTGAGCGGCGAAGTTGAGATTGAAGGCATCGAACCACGTCTGAATTTTATTGTTGACACAGGCGCGAGTCTTTCGGTAATTTCCGATGTAGTTGCCGGAATGGACGCGATGAGCCGTTTTCAAGTTCGCGAAAAAATCAAAGTTGTCGGTTCAGCCGGCGAAACGGGAGAAATGCCGGTTTTTATCTTGCCGCGCTTAACCTTCGGCAAAGAAAGCCGCCGCTCGATTGTCGCCATCGCGCTCGATCTGGATTTGATTAACGAATCTTCCGGCTTTGAACAGATGGGAATTTTAGGCGGAAATTTCTTGAAAAATTATCGTTTAACTTTTGATTTTCAAAACTCGAAAGTGCTTTTCGTGCCGATTAAAAAATAAGTCCAAAGTCCAAAGTCTAAAGTTTCAAGTCAGAAACCGAATTTGACTTTGGACTTGAGACTTGAGACTTTGGACTTAAGATGAAACAAAGTTTATATCTCGAAACCTCGGTTGTCGGTGCATATTTGGATAACGGCGAACCTTTTCGACGCGATTTGACGATTCGTTGGTGGGAACACGAACTTAGTGAATATCAAGCATTTAGCTCGATTCTAGTGCGGCGCGAAATCGAACGGCTGATCGAACCGCACCGCAGCGGTTATCTGAAAATTCTTGAACCGCTTGCCGAATTGGAATTTGCTGAAGAAGTGGCAATTTTGGCAGAAGGTTATATTTCACGCGGCATATTTCATCGAAAATTTCTCGCCGATGCGTTTCACGTTGCGATTGCGTCGTTTCATAAAATTGACTATCTCGTAACGTGGAATTTCGGGCATCTCGCAAACGTCCGCCGCCAAGCACGAATTCGTCTTTTCAACACCGCCGCCGGTTTTTTTGTCCCGATGATTGTTACGCCCGAATTTTTAGTGCATAGCTAAGATAGTGAATAGTGAAAAGTGAAAAGTGAATAGTGTATGATATAAAGTGAAAAGTGTGTTGAAAATAACTATTAACTATTAACTATTCACTTTTCACTAATTTATGTATCGCCGTCCGAAATTTTTAGAAGTTTTATTGCAAATCCGGCAGGAAATGTCCCGCGAAGCCGATTATGATGTTGATTTATTTGCCGAAAAAGTGCGAACCGGAAATTTTTCGGCGAAATTAACGCTTGATGATTTAAACTCCGAAAAAGAAACTCAAAGCGAACTCAAACAGCTCAAATCCCGAAAAGTAAAAATTTAATTTGCAAAATGCGCCGTTATATTGTTCTAATTTTGATTTTGCTGACCGTTTCTTCGGCGGTCGGGCTTTATTTTTTCAGAGATTATTGGATTCACCGCTACGATGAAATGATTGCGCGGTATGCAAAGGTTTATCATTTGGAAGAAAAATTAGTTTGGAGTGTAATTTATCAGGAAACGTATTTTCAAGCGTGGAAAATCGGCGCGGATAAAGAGGTCGGTTTGATGCAAGTTACGCCAACGGTAGCGCGTGAATGGGCAAAAAAAACTCAGCTTCAGGAGTTTGAAAAACAGACGGAAGAAAACGTCAACGAATTTCTGCGCGATCCCGAAACCAACATTCAAGTCGGCTGTTGGTATCTTGAAAAAATGCGCGAAAATTATCGCGGGTTTCCCGCCGAAATTCCGATGACGCTTGCCGCCTATAACGCCGGGGCGAGCCGCGTTACCGAATGGAGCAAATCGTCCGAAGAAGCAAAAAAAATGACCGAAGAAGAATTTATCAAAAATATCAATATTTCTTCTACAAAAGCCTACGTTTCCGAGATTTTGGAACGATTCAGAACTGCAGAAACGCGCTCCAAGTAAGCGTTTGTTAAAAAACACAAAGGCGCGCACAAAAGCCGAGTTATAAAAAAACAACACGCTTACTTGGTGCGCGTTTCTGCATAGAGCAATGAAAATTTTATCCGCAAATTACGTTTTACCGATTTCCGCCGAGCCGATAGAAAACGGCGCGATTGCGTTTGAAAAAGATAAAATTATCGCGGTTGGAAAGTGTTCTGAAATTATCGAAAAATTTCCCGAAGCGTTACACGAAAATTTAGGCTGTTCGGCGATTTTGCCGGGTTTTGTCAATGCACATTCGCATTTGGAAATTACGGCAATGCGCGGATTTCTTGATGAATTTGACGCAGATTTTTTCGCGTGGTTGATGAAATTAACCAAAACGCGCAGCGAAGTTTTGACAGATGAAGACGTAAAAAACGCCGCAGTTTTCGGCGCACTCGAAGGCGCACGAGCGGGCGTAACCTGTTTCGGCGACATCGGACGTTTTGGCAAAGCAGGATTTGAAGCGTTGAAAATAAACGGTTTGCGCGGAATTTTGTTTCAAGAAACCGAATTTTCGCCTGTCAACGAAAACGCGCCGGAAGATTTTGCGCGATTGAAAGAAAAATTTTTAGAATTAAAATCAACCGAAACTGAACTCGTCAAAATCGGACTTTCGCCGCATTCGCCTTACACGGTCAGCCGTTCGCTGTTTGAAAACATCGCCGAATATGCGCTTTCTGAAAACATCAAATTTACAATCCACGCCGCCGAATCTTCCGAGGAAGAAGATTTTATGAAAAAAGGTGTCGGATTATTCGCCGAACTTTATAAAAAAGGCGGTTTTGAATGGAACACGCCGCGCGTTTCATCAATCGAATATCTCGAAAAAATCGGCGTTCTGCAAACAAAACCGCTTCTCGCACACTGCGTCAAAGTTTCTGAAAAAGATATTGAATTGATAGCAGAAAGCGATACGTGCATCGCGCATTGCCCGAAATCAAACGCCAAATTCGGACACGGCATCGCACCGCTCGAAAAATTTCTTGATGCAAAAATAAAAACCGCATTTGGAAGTGATTCGATGGCAAGCAACAACACCTGCGACATCTTGGAAGAAGCCAGATTTGCGACGCTTTTTGCACGAAATCTGCCCGACACGAAAAGATTTTTGCAAGCCGAAGAAATCATCAAAACCGCCACGTTCGGCGGCGCAAAAAGTTTGGGTTTTGAAAACGAAATCGGAAGTCTGGAAACAGGCAAACAAGCCGATTTCATTGCCGTTTCGCTTGAAAACGCCGCGCAAATGCCCGTTCACGACATTTTTTCCGCACTTCTTTTCGCCTCGAACGCGCGTGATGTTTTCTTAACAATCGTTGCGGGCAAAGAAATCTACCGCAACGGCGAAGCGAAACTTGTTGATGAAAAAGAATTGAAAATGAAGATAAGTGAAATTGCAATAAAAATGCTTTGAATCGTTGAGCGAAACATGGGCAAAATTGAGTGTGTATTTGTTAATGCTCTCTTGTCAGAAACAAAGCCGCTTCGCTCGGGTAACGTCCCCGACGACTCAAAACTTCACGCTCTAAAATTTGATCTTCGTGATTCATCTGCAAAATGCGAACTGTCGCTTCGCCGATTTCGGTCAATGATTCGATAATAACTCCGTTAAGGCGAAAATGTTCGTGCCAACGCATAGTTCGCGGATTGTAGAAGCGGATTAACTCGTCGGTTTCAAGTTTAAATGTCGCAATATCGCTACCTTTGTAACGGTTGCAGAAAACACACGCCAAAGCTAAATTTTCCAATTCAGATGAGCCGCCGTGTTTGCGGCTGACAATGTGTTCGATTTGAAATCTGAAGTAAGCGTCGGCTTCGGCTATCAAACAATATTCGCAAACAAAATTGGCGCGACTTGCCACGCTTTGCCGCACTTCGGAATTGATATGTTTACTCATTCGGCAGAAAATCGTGGGCGCGGGCTTTGGCAAGACGCATTAAGTGTTCAAGTTGTAAATAATGCTCAAGTTCGCTTTTTTCAGCGGGCGACAAATCGCCTCCCTTTTCACGCTCCAGTAAATCCTCAACACGATTTTGCGCCGCTTCCGACGGACGAAACGCAATAACATTCTGCGGAGTCGTTCCGGCAGCAATAAAATCAACAACTTCCTCGTATGCTTTTATGGTGTTCATAACGAAAACAGAATACTCTTTTCCGGTTAATTTATCCAGCCATTTTGGATTTATGAATAAATATTCAAGGACGGTTTGCGTTGTTATTTGCAAGGCTTTTTCGACAATAATAAACTCTTTGTATAGTATTGCTCGAAAATGCTTGACTCAATAATTGTTTGTTCAAAAACTTTTTCTAGTTTGAGTTTTGGCTCAACCATTCCGTTGTAAATAATGCTTTCCGCTGTGCCTTCCTTGAGTGTGAATTTAACACGATAAATTTCGCCTTCAGGTTTGCGTAATAGAGCTGAAATACTGCTTTTAATTTCGCCATTCGTCCACGAAAACTCAATCGGCACATCCTCCTCAATCGGCATACACAACTTAAAATCAGGGTTGAATTCATCTTGTAATTTAATAGTCAAAGTTAAAACTTTTGGTTTTGATTGCGTTTGAGCAGACGAGTTAATCGAGAAGGCAAAAAACAAGAAAAGTGACAAAGCCATTGATACAAAAAGTTTAGTTTTTAAGTTGCGGAATAATTTGATACTCATACAGGGAATTATTAGATGTCAAAAGAATGCGTTAAACTCTAAATATACTTTTTTAGTTTTTACGATGTTCTAAATTTTGTGATACCGATTCTGGTAGTCCGTAACTATATTTTTTTTCATTTTCTTTTTTATATACGAATATAAATTTTTCCATAAAGTTCTTAACATTTTCTTTCGTTTGTTCGTCTTTTTCGAGTGGGTTCTGCATTATTACTCTAACCTGATAGAAACGTTGGCGCACCAAATACATCCGAACGCTAAGAAAGTGATTTTTAGTGAGTCGGCTTACCGCTACCCCGTATTCGCCAAAAATTATATCAGTATGACCGCTAAACTCACCGCCATATTGATTGATTAGGTCTTTACAAACAGCACCATAAAACAAAGTTAATGGTTTGTAATCCATCTCGACGGCAAGGTCTGGAAAGTCATTCACCGAAACTTCGTAAGAAATATCCGGCAATTCCAAAGTCCAACGCCGTGAATGACCTTTGCCAAAGCTTGTATTGATATCGCCCTCAGTTTGCATAGGTTTGTTCGGGAAAAAAGCAATAAAATGAAACTCATCGGAAATGATGGTTTCCGATTCCGCAAACTGTGCCTGAGCGACGCAAACGACTGAAAGGATAAACAAGACAATCAATGTTAAATTTTTCATAGCAGTTGGACGTAATATTTTACCAAGAAACATATAATTTTGTGTTGAATTATTTATACTTGGCTTTTTGTGCGAAAGTCAATAATTATTTGGAGCTTAGAAAATAATAACTTGAAAATTCTATTTTAACGTTGCTTGCATTTCGCGCAATAAATCGTTTGCTGACCATTCGTTTCCAGATAAAATTTTGACGACTTTGCCATCGGGGGCGATGATAGCGGTGCGGAGTGAATGGTTGAATTGTGCTTTGTCGGCTTGGTCAACTTCGTAGCGCAAGCCGAAGAAATCGGCGATTTTGCGGACTTCTGCGTCTTTGCCGACGGCGACTTGCCACGAGCTTTCAGCGGCGTTCGCATCTTTGCCCAAATAGCCTTGACGATATTTTTTCAGTTTGTCGGGCGTGTCGCGTGTCGGGTCGAACGAAACGCTTAACAAAGCCATTTTGTCTTTAAATTCTGAGGCTTTGATTTGATTTGCCGCGTCGGAAAAATTTGTGGACATTCGGATGCAATAATCGGGTAGCGGACATTCCGAGTAAATGAAGGTGATTGCCCACGCTTTGCCAAAAAAATCTTTCGGCGAAACGGGTTTGCCGTCTTGATTTGTGAGCGTGAAAT
>CALMEH010000109.1 GCA_937863115.1 uncultured Acidobacteriota bacterium | reverse complement strand
TCTTCGTCTTCTTTTGATTTGGCGCGTAAAACATCAAAACCGCCGTTTTCACTTAGAATTTGTTCGATTTTTGCCGCGTTTTTTTCGACTTCATCACGCGAACCGTCAACGGCGACGAGCAAGATCGCGTTTGCGTTTTTTGATAAACCGAAGGCGTAATTTTGTTCGATGGCTTCGATGCAATGTTTGTCAATAACTTCCATCGCCATCGGTAAAATGCCGAACGGCGTAAAACGCGTGAGAACTTTGCAAGCCGCTTCCATTGTTTTGAACGAAGCGCGAACGGTCGAAGTCGTTTCGGTCATCGGCAACAATTTCAAAGTCGCTTCGGTGATGATTCCGAGCATTCCTTCGCTTCCGCACATCAATCCGGTGAGATCGAAACCAACGACATTTTTCTCGGTTTTTCCGCCGGTTTTGATAATTTCGCCAAGCGCGGTTACGACTTCCAAACCTAAAACATAGCGTTTCGTGTTGCCATATTTCGGCGTTCGCATTCCGCCCGCGTTTTCGGCAATATTTCCGCCGATGTAAGAATCTTTGTAACTTGCCGGATCGGGCGGGAAAAATACACCGTGTTTTTCGACTGCTTGTTGCAATTCAAAAGTTCGGATTCCGGGCTGACAAACGACATATAAATCATCGGCGGAAATTTCGACAATTTTATTCATTCTGTCCGTGCCGATGACGATTCCGCCGTCAACCGGAACTGCGCCGCCCGTGTATCCGACACCGCCGCCGCGAGCGGTTACGGGAAAAATTTCCGTGTTCGCAAGTTTCAAAATCTCCGAAATCTGCTGTGCGCTTTCAGGAAAAACAACCGCTTCGGGCGGAAACTTTTCTTTGACTGCATCTGCCCCGTAAGGCTCAACTTTGTCGGGGTCAACGAGAACATTTTCCGCACCAACAATTTGGCGTAACTTCTCGATAACTTCAGGTTTTGAAGCGTTGGTTATTTGGCGACTTTTGGCTTTGAAATGGATTGATTGATACATAAATTACTTTTCTTTTAACTTTTTTGCCTCAATAGCTAGATGGTTTTCTAATTCTTGAAAGTTTTCTTTACTGAATTTAAATGCTTTTCCGATTATTCGTGAATATCTTAGTCTTCCAAAATTAGAAAAAGTAACAATATCATCTTCAACTTTCACATCACAGGTAAGACAGTCGCACCCATATTCACCACAGCTACAAACCGCAATTATTCTTTCACTTATTTTTTCAGGTATTTGGTAAGGTGGAATAGTTGGCAAACCATTATCAATAAGCCAATAATGGAATTAAAGTTTCGTCATAATTCACGAATTCAGCAAGAGGTTTTCCATCAACAAGCAATTTAAAACTTCCGCCGTTTTCATCATCAAATTCGTATGAAAGTGTGTTCATAAATTATTTTGGCAAAACTGTAAAACCAATTTTCTGCGCCGTTTGCGAAAGTGTGTCATCACAGCAAACGAAAATTCTGCCTTTCGGTTTTTCAAAACACCAAACCAAAGCCGAAGCGAGTTGCAGAGCGTCGAGCGTTCGCAAATTTTCGGTTTTGATTAGATTTTTGGCAATTTCGCGGACTTTTTCGGTCGGTCGAATTTCGCGCCAAGTTTCACTTTGAATTTCCAGACGCTTAACAGCTTCATCGTAAGCAATTCGAGAAATTTGATTGGTTTGCAAAAGTCGTTTTAATGCGCTCTGTCCTTCAATCGCGCTTGCCCACCAAGCAACAACTTCGTATTTTCGGCGTAGTTGGCGAAGTTCTTGACTTTTTTCCTGAAAACAACAAAGCGGAACAATCGCGCTCGTGTCCCAAAATGTCTGATTAGTCTTCATCACGCTCCGACCGAATAGCTTCAACAATTTTTTTTAAAGGAATTTCGGGCGCATCTTCGTCCCAAAAATCTTCCGGCAAATCGCGTTTCGGCAAAGTCATAAAACCTTGCGAAACAAGAATTTGTTCTTCGCTTTTTTCGTCAAAAGGCATAATTCGCGCAATAGCTTCGCCGGTTTCTTCGATGATGATTTCGTCGCCGTCTTTGACTTTTTCGAGATACAATCCCAAATTGTGCTGTAATTCGCTGATGCTGATTGTCTGCATAATTTTTACCTCAAAACGAATAATACAATATTTCATCAAATTCTCTGACCGCCGATGACGCAGAAAATTATTGCGTTCGTCTTTTCATAACAAACTTGATAGCATTCGGCGTTAAATGTATATTTGCTAAAAATACTTTTTGCAAAACGTCTATGAAAAACTTTCTAATTTACGGCGCAAACGGCTACACGGGCGAACTTATTACGAGATTTGCGGCGGAAAAAGGTTTGAAACCTGTGCTTGCCGGAAGAAATGCGGAGAAAATAGAAGCGTTGGCGCAAAAATTTGAGATGCCTTTTCGCGTTTTTTCGCTTGAAGATGCGGCGCAAACCGATGAAGCATTGAGCGATGTCGAATTTGTTTTGCATTGCGCCGGACCGTTTTCTTTGACATCTGCGCCGATGGTTGAAGCGTGTTTGCGGAATAAAAAACATTATCTTGATATTACAGGCGAAATTGCGGTTTTTGAAGCGAT
>CALMEH010000108.1 GCA_937863115.1 uncultured Acidobacteriota bacterium | reverse complement strand
CTGCCCGAATATCAACGAGTTAGAGATTATATTATTCGTGCCGAAGAACTACCGCGCACGGCAACGCGCAAAATTAAACGCTTTGCATTAAAGAAAGAAATCGAATCAGGACAAATTTCCGCCGAAAAAGGACGCGAAAAAAAGACTTGGACGATTTCGGCAGATGATAAAACTTTGCTTGATTCAAAAATCGGCAAAACCGTTGTCGAAGTCATCAATAAAAATTCAAAAACAGCGGAAATCATTCATCCGGCAATGAATCTCGAAATTGATTTAGGACTCGATTCTCTGGCACGCGCCGAAGTTTTTGCCGCGCTCGAACAAGCGTTTTCAACCGAATTTGCCGGTGAAGAAGCGGCACAGGCTTTGACGATTAAAGATGTCGTCGAATTGATTGAAAAGCGCGTCGGAAATTCTGCCGACAATCAAATAATCGCAACCGATTTGAATTGGACGAAAATCGTCCGCGAAGCTGATGACAATTTGCCCGAAGTTCAGCCGATTTTGCATCACAGCGCGGCATTCTCGATGTTTGCTTTCGGCGTTTATAAAACTTCTTATTTGTTTTGGAAACTTTTCACACGGCTCGAAGTCGAAGGTTTGGAAAATCTGAAAGCGATGAAACGCCCGTTTCTGATTTGCCCTAATCATCAGAGTTTTCTCGATCCGTTTATACTTTGCACGACTTATCCTTACGACACTTTCCGAAATACTTTTCACGTCGGCGCGAGCGAATTTTTTCAAAACAGTTTTATGAAATTCGTCGCCAAAATGGTTCAAGTCGTGCCGGTTGACCCGGACACGAATTTGATGAAAGCAATGAAAGCCGGCGCAATCGGTTTGCGACACGGCAAAGTTCTCAACATTTATCCCGAAGGCGAACGCGCTTTTGACGGCGATTTGCACGACTTTAAAAAAGGCGCGGCAATTCTCGCCACGGAACTCGATTTGCCGATTTTACCTGTCGCGCTCGACGGCATTTATAAAGTTTGGGGGCGAAGTTCGATGAAAATTCGTCCGGCAAAAGTAAAAATCAGATTTGGCAAACCTTTTTACGCAAAAGAAATTGTCAGCAGTCAAATGTCCGACGATTCGGCAACAAACAATGAACCACATTACGAAGCCGTTATCAATCATTTGAAAAACGAAATCGCGCAAATGATTGAGGAGATGCGGAAATAAAGTAATAAATCTAAATGGAAAATGGCGCAGTTAAAAAAATTTCTTGACTTGCTTGTTAAAAGCGTTTATAAATGATGGCATCAAATTTTCTTGTCATCTTAAATTTATTTCATATTGCGGCAAAAGGAAAGTTCAAATGAAATTCCCCTTTATAAATCTACTTTTATTTTACGGCTTATTGCTCTCTGTAATAACTGCACAAACACCCGCTCCAACGGCAACAAATTCAGTTACTGACAAAGTAACCAAGCCTGATTTTATTGTGTTAGAAGTAAGAAGCTATGAAACTTTGCCATCAATTGCATCGGGTTACGGAATTCTAGTAATCGAACTTGCTAATTATAACAATCTCAAACCTTTCGACAATTTAGTTACCGGAAGCCAAATAAAAATTCCCCTTACAAAAGAAGTAAAAGAAACTTTAACGAAAATTGATTCAGTGATTGAAAAGTCAGGAGCATTCTTTAAGGACGGCTTGAAAACATTACAAGATGGGATGCGCCCACAATCTGGCGATAACTTTGACAACTCGCTCAAAGTTTTTTTGTATTCGACAATCAATCCGCAACGCAATCAAAAACTCAATGATTGTTACAACCAATTAGTTGAAACAATATATCGCATTGAGTTTCCAAATAATCAACTAAAGCCGAATATTCGTTCCCTTTCAACATCATGCGGTTGGAACATTTCAAACGAAACGGCGGATAATGTCGTTGCATTAGTTTCGCAAGTTCCAACGCAAGGTTTTAAGACGCAAGAGTTTAAGCCGTCGAATCTCGATGAGTTATCAAAATTAGAATTAGGGCAGTATCAGCAAATGCTATATTCTCGTCCGACTAAAGTGCCAACGAACGCAAATTCTGTTCGTATTGTTAAAGCACAAAGTGGCGATACAATTGCAACACTTGCCGCTCGTGAAAAAGTTTCGGCGGTTGATGTTGCCAAGATTAACGGACTGCTTCCGACTACTAAACTTGTTGCAGGACGCGAAATCAAAATACCCATTATTTCAACTATTCAAGTTAATCAAAAACCATCTCAAAATAATAATTCGTCTAATTCACAGCAGAACTTGGGAGAGAAACCAGTTCAAGCACAAGACGGAAAGGTTAAGGCGATTATTAATTATTTTAATGAAAATCTGCACGACCCTTATTCGATGCGGTTTGTAAGATGGTCAAAAGTTTTTGAAAAAACTTATCTCAGAACGAATTATTGGGCAGTTCAAGTTAAATATCGTGCCAAAAACACTTTGGGCGCGTATGTCTTAACGGAAATTATTTTTTATATTAAAAACAATAAAGTTGTTGCTGTTGAGAAACTTTATTAGCAATCTTTTCTAATGAGCAGTAATTTTCCCGATGAGTAAGCAAAATATTGCTTGTTCTTAATTCTGCCTTGTCTTGTTTCATCATTTAAGCGAAAATAATACAAATCTTTTCTTTTCGACAAATAAATTATGAACATCAAGAAATTATTATTTTCGCATTTTTGCATTTTAATTCTTTGTTTTATTGCATTTGCCCAGCCTTCGCAACAGCCGACGGAACTTGCAAAATATATTCAGGAAAATTACACCAAACGTGAAATTTATATCACGGCGCGTGATGGCATGAAACTTTTTACGGCGATTTATGAACCGAAAGATAAATCGCAAAAGTATCCGATTTTATTGAATCGCACACCTTATACTGTTGCGCCTTACGGGGCAGATAAATTTCGCCAAAGTCTTGGTCCGAGCGAGCTTTATGCGCGTGAAGGTTACATTTTTGTTTATCAAGACGTGCGCGGACGTTGGATGTCTGAAGGCGAATTCGTTGATGTTCGACCTGATATTGACAACACCGATAAATCTAAAATTGACGAGTCAACCGATACTTTCGACACGATTGATTATTTGATAAAAAACGTCGAAAACAACAACGGACGAGTCGGAACTTTCGGCATTTCTTACCCTGGTTTTTATGTTTCGGCGGGTTCGATAGATTCGCATCCGGCGTTGAAGGCGTGTTCGCCGCAAGCTCCGGTTTCCGATTGGTTTAATGGCGACGATATGCACCACAACGGCGCGTTGTTTCTCGCGCAGAACTTTTCTTTCTTTTCGGCTTTTGGACAAGCGCGTCCGCAACCGACAAGCGATGGAAGTTCGTATTTAAAGCCTTGGAAAGGACGCAATACGCAAGACGGTTACGAATTCTTTTTGTCGCTCGGCGGTTTGAAGGAAGTTGCCGATGAATACGAAAAATCAACCGGCGTTAGAATAAAAATGTGGGACGAAATGATGGCGCGTCCAAACTATGACCAATGGTGGAAAGACCGAAATATCTTGCCGAAACTCAAAAATGTCGGTTGCGCGACAATGACCGTCGGCGGTTGGTATGACAACGAAGATTTATACGGCGCACTTAAAACTTATCAGCACATCGAGAAGCAAAATCCGAAAATCCCGTTGAATGTTTTGGTTATCGGACCTTGGGATCACGGCGGTTGGTCCCGCGCTGACGGCGATTGGCTCGGCACGGCTTATTTTACCGAAAAAACCGGCAAATATTACCGCGAAAATCTCGAACTTCCCTTTTTCAATCATTTCTTAAAGGACAAAGGCGACATTTCAAAAATAAAAGAAGTTAATTTATTCGATACAGGTTCGCACGATTGGAAATCTTTCGACAATTATTCGCCGACCGCAAGCAAAGAAACGCCGCTTTATTTGAACGCCAACGGCAAGCTAACATTTGAAATGCCGACGAGTTCAGGCGCAGAAGAATACGTTTCCGATCCGATGAATCCTGTGCCTTACACGCAAAAGATTACCCGTAATTATCCGCGTGATTTTATGACCGAAGACCAGCGTTTTGCTTCAACGCGACCTGATGTTTTAGTTTTTCAAACTGAAGTTTTAACCGAAGACATCACGATTGCGGGCGACATCAAACCGAACCTTTTTATCGCTTCAAGCGGCACGGATTCAGATTTTATTGTTAAAGTAATTGACGTTTTCCCAGACAATTATCAATATCCGGCAGGACAAAAACCGCCGCAAAATTCGGCGTGGACGGTGTTACAGCCCGGCGGTTATCAAATGCTCCTGCGCGGCGAACCGATGCCCGCAAGGTTTAGAAATTCGTTTGAAAAGCCCGAACCTTTGAAGCCAAATCAAGCTACGAAATTGAATTTTGTAATGCCCGGCGCGGCGCATACATTCAAAAAAGGTCATCGCATTATGATTCAAATTCAAAGCACTTGGTTTCCGCTCGTAGCGCGAAATCCGCAGAAGTTTATGCAAAATTATAAGTTGGGAACGCAAGCCGATTTTCAAAAAGCAACGCAAAAAGTTTATTTCGGCGGCAAAAATTCATCGGCAATTATTTTGCCTGTTTTGAAAAAGTAAGTAAGCGGGCAGAATAATTTTTAAGATGAAATCACGAAAGAACACGAAACAAACACGAAACGGTTGAATCGTTTTCGTGTTTGTTTCGTGTTTGTTCGTGGTTAATAATTGTAAGCATTTTATCAAATATTAATTCTATTTTTGAAGGTTTAAGCGTAAAACCGACAAATGCCGCAATATAAAAAGGTTTGCCGTTTAACCCTTTGGTGTAAATTTATATTAAAATAGATTCCAAGACACGCTCAGGGTATTTTGGTATGAAAATTTTGATTTACGTTTTCACTATTTGTTTAATTTATAAAGGGGTTTGGGCGCAGGAAATCAATAATTCCACGCCTGTTTCAAAAGAATTTCACAGTTTTGGCAAATTAAATCGTTCGGAAAATGAAAAACTGAAACTTATTAACACAAAATCTGTTTCGGAAACTTTTACTAAACCGCAAACCGATTTGTTTGAAAAGGAATTTAAAGCCGAATTGGATATAAATAACTTGAGAAAGGAAATAAAATCGGAAAGAAAAAGCAATTTTTCACAAAAACAAACAGGTGAGAAATTTCATTGGAAACCGTTTTTGGCACAAACGGGAATTTTTCTCGGGTTGCAACATAGTTTTCGACTATTTCAAAAGAAAACACGCGACGAACTCGGCGGGAAGTTTTTCAAAGATTGGGGGAAATCCGTTACGAATTTACGCGGGTGGAACGACGGTGATAATGCCTTTACAAATTACATCGCACATCCCATTCAGGGCTCAATCACGGGCAGAATCTTCATTCAAAACAGTGAACGCGCCAAGAATGTCGAGTTTGGAATATCAAAAATCTATTGGGAAAGCCGTGCCAAAGCCTTTGTTTGGTCAACAATTTACAGCATTCAATTTGAAATGGGACCAATCAGCGAAGCAACCATTGGCAACGTCGGGATGCGGAAAAAAAACGGTTACAGCACGATGGCTTGGGTTGATTTGGTGGTAACGCCGACGGTCGGAACTGTTTGGTTAATTATCGAAGATTTCTTTGAAAAATATGTTTTGAAAAATTGGCTTGAAAAAAAGGTTAAAAACAAAACCGTTATCAAATTTTTCCGTGTTCTGTTCGCTCCAACTACAAGTTTCGGAAGCATTTTGCAAGGAAAATATCCTTGGTGGCGCGAATATCGTTCGATGTAATTGAAAAAACTACAAAATTATGAAAAATAAGATTTTACTGTTGATACTTACTCTCGTTTTTTTAACGGCGTGTTATAA
Source organism: uncultured Acidobacteriota bacterium (assembly GCA_937863115.1). Lineage (GTDB taxonomy): Bacteria > Acidobacteriota > Blastocatellia > Pyrinomonadales > Pyrinomonadaceae > CALMEH01. The sequence goes on along the minus strand of CALMEH010000108.1, from coordinate 10,942 downwards.
CTCCGGCGAAACCGGCGATTCAAAAACAACAAAACGCATCGAAAAAACTTCGCCTGTTGCCGATAAATCAACAACGCCTGAAACTTCTCCGACACCCGCAGCGACTGGAAATTTTTCACAAGCAAAAAGTGATTACGACGCAAAAAATTATGAAAAAGCCGCCGCCGGATTTCAAGAAATCGTCAAAGCGGACGCAAATAATTTAGAAGCTCATCTTTACCTCGGCAAAAGTTTTCAAGCCTTAAAAAAAGATGATGAAGCCATCTCTGCTTTTAAAGAAGTTCTGAAAATCAAACGCGAACACGCCGATGCAAATTTTGAACTCGGAAACATTTATAATTCTCGAAAAGATTACGAAACCGCCTCGCCCTTTTATCAGGTGGCGGCGAAAACCGATTTTAAAAATCCAAAGGTTTTAATGGCTTTAGGCGATAATTATACTGCGTTGAAAAAAGATGATTATGCGATTGTTCAATACATAAAAGTTAATGATTTTGACAAAACTAATTCGGAAGCAATGTATAAAACCGGTTTGGCTTATATTTCGTTGAACAATAAAATCGCCGCCCGCCAAGCCCTTCAACGTCTGGAATCGGTTGACGCGGAAAAAGCAAAGAAACTTTCCGAACTGATTGATAAAATGAAATAAATTTAAGACAATCTATCTATGCCAACTTATTCTATAATCTGCGGAGTGCTACTAAGTTTAATCGGAATTGTGGGTGCAATTGCCGCGCAATCGGACGGAAAGTTTTCAATTACGGCGTTGATTCCTTTGTTTTTCGGTGTGCCGTTAATTTTGTTTGGGCTTTTCGCTCAAATGAAAGAAAATCTGCGGAAACATTTAATGCACGCCGCTTTGGTCGTTGCACTTTTCGGTTTAATAGGTGTTCTTTTCAGTCCCGCGATCAAAGGCTTAATCGCGGGCGACGGCATAAAAAATATGACTTCGTTCATCGCGCAAATCTCAATGGCGATTGTTTGTTTGTCGTTTATTATTGCAGGAGTAAAATCATTTATTGCCGCTCGAAGATGAAAAGTTAAATGATTGAAGATGTAGAAAAATTTATTCGCAGATAAACACGGATGAACAAAGATATTTTGTTTGTTTTTATCTGTGTTTATTTGTGTTCATCCGTGGATAAAAAAAGTTTTTCATTTCTTTGACTACCAAAATTTTAATTAACGATTCAAACCACAGGCAAATTTATCTCGACAAGCAAACCGTTTTCCGTATTTTTCGCTTTGATCGTGCCTTCGTGAGCGTGGACGGCGCGTTCGGCGATTGCCAAACCCAAACCGATGCCGCCTGTTTTGCGTGTTCGATCTTCGCCGACGCGGTGAAACGGGCGAAAAAGTTTTTCGAGTTCTGCTTCAGGAACGCCTTCTCCATAATCTCGAACAAGAATTTTTGCTTGCCCACCGCCGTTTTTTAATGAAATATCGACATTTGATTTTGTGTAACGAATCGCATTTCTGAGAACATTTTCAACTGCACTTCGCAGAAGGTTTTCGTTGCCCAAAACCTGAATGTCTTGTTTTTCGATGATTTTTACTGTTTTTTGTTTCGCCTTCGCTTCATAATCGGCATCAGCCGCGACGGTTTCGACCAATTTTGTCAAATTTAATTTCCGTTTGCTGAAATCGCCCGCACCGCTTTCCAATTTTGAAAGCATCAAAAGCCGCCCGATCATTTCGTTCAACCGGTTCGATTCTAATTCGATTCGTTCTAAAATCGGCGCGGTTGCTTCATTCACGCTCTTTTGTTTAGCGATTTCGAGCGCAACATTCAAACGTGCCAAGGGCGAACGCAATTCGTGTGAAATGTCCTGTGTCAAACGTTTTTGCGAAGTCAAAAGATTTTCAATTCTTTCCGCCATTTCGTCAAAATCCTTTGCCAGCGAAGCCAATTCATCGCGCCGTTTGCCGATTTCTGCACCAACCCGCGTTTGCAAATCACCTTTGGCAAATCGTTTAGTGGCATTACGAATTTTGCCAATCGGCGATGAAAGATAACGCGCCAAACCGTAGGACACCAAACCTGCCATCAATATCGTAACTAAAATTTGAAGCCAACGATTTTGCAGTTCATTCAACAAAGAAATCGGCGGCGGGCGTTTGAACTGAATCAGAAAAACGTAAGTATTTCCTTCACTGTCGGACAATTTTCGCGCCGCCAGAGTTTGTTCCGGCAGACGTAAAAACTCCACGTTTTCGCTTACCATCGCCGTTCGCAAATGATCTTTTCCATCTGTTGTAATTTCGGTTCCGGCAATTTGATTGCCGTTTTGGTCGAAAAATCCGATGCCGTTGATGCGTTCGTTTCGAGCATGACGATTGAGGTAAGTTTCCAACCCGTTGCGCCCTTCGTTTTCATAAATTTGCAGTGCGGTTTGTGAATTTGTCATTACGGCTTCACCGACAAATGTTTGCCATTGGCGCGTTAAAGGTTCGGATTGTGTTGATAAATTGACAACCGTTACCGCACCGACAATTAACGCAATCGCCAACCAAAACCACAAGAAAATTTTTAAGAATAAACTCATTTTTTTTAGTGCAACTGCAAAATGTAAAGTGCAAAATATTATAAAGAACAAAAATTTTGAACGTTGCACTTTGCACTAAGCACTTTGCACTGTATAAATATAACCCACCGACCGAATCGTTTTGATGCGGTCATCGCCATCGGCGCGGTCGCCGAGTTTCTTTCGTAAGTTTGAAATATGCATATCCAAACTTCGGTCAAATGGCGAAAGTTTACGCTCCAAAACCGTTTCGCTCAAATCTTCTTTTTTGACCACTTTTCCGGCTTCGCGCAATAGCGCAACAAGCAAATCAAATTCAACCGCCGTCAACCCCAAATCTTCGGCATCTTTTTTTGCTGAACGACCCGAAATTGAAACCTCGATGTCTTCAATTTGGATTTTATCCGACGAAATTAGCGTGTGCGCTTCCGTTTCGGATCTTCTTAAAATGGCTCGAATTCTGGCAACAAGTTCCCGCGGATTGAACGGTTTCGGCAAATAATCGTCTGCACCGATTTCTAATCCGACGATTCTTTCCATATCATCGCCACGAGCCGTCAACATCAAAACAGGAATTTTCGACGTTTGTCGCAAACTTCTTAAAACATCAAAGCCGTTCATTTTCGGCAACATTACATCTAAAATTACCAAATCGTGCATTTCGGCTTTGGCATTTTCCAAACCGCCTGCGCCATCGTGAACCGATTCGACTGAAAAACCTTCGACCGTCAGATATTCCGAAACGAGTTCGCAAAGTTCTTCATCGTCGTCAATCAAGAGTATTTGATTCATAGCTTTTATGATTTTACGCCATTTTTTTTCGTTTCGCTGGATGTTTTACAAAACTTTACAATACTTCACGATAATTCGACATTTTTTCGCCATTTCAAATCGTCTTATACATTGAACGTCGGAAATTCCGGCGTAGCAATCATAGAAATTAGGATTAGGAGATATAAATGAAGAAAATAATTTTTGCAGCAATTGCACTTGTAACTTTAAGTATCGGTTCGGTTTTGGTATTCGCACAACGCGGCGGCGGCGAATTCGGTCGTGGTCACGGCGGACGTGGTGGCGAATTTTTGTTTGGAAGGATCGCTAAGGAATTGAACTTGTCCGACGAGCAAAAAACACAAATCAAACAAATTATGGATGCTGAAAAAGAAAAAATTAAGCCGATTTTTGAATCGCTCAAAGAAAATCGTCAAAAAATGCAAGCATTAACCGCAGACAGAAATTTCGATGAAGCCAAAGTCAAACAACTTGCCGATGAACAAGGAAGCCTGACCTCGCTTTTAATCGTCGAGAAAGAACGCACCAAATCGCAAATTTTTCAGGTTTTAACCGTCGAACAGCGTGAAAAAGCGAAAGCAATGAAGGAAAAATTTGAAGAAAGAATGAAAGAAGGAAGAAAAAACCGCAAAGACAAGCCCACAGATAAGCCTACCGAATAACCCGCCTTTAACCGCAAGTGAAGAGTTTGCAGAAAATTTCTGCAAACTCTTCACTTTTATGATAACTTTTCTCTAAAAATGAACGTATAAAACGAAAATGCCAACCACGATAACCGAAATTATTGACCAAGAACGCGGCAAACATCTTTTACGGGTTGAGGGCGAACTAACCCGCGAGGACGCAGTTTTGCTTGAAAAAATTGCGCTCGATATGCGCGAACACATTGGCGAAAATATAACTTTGGATTTAGCCGACCTGGATTTTCTCGACAGCGAAAGCGCACCGATTCTCCACAAAATGCAGCACGAACATGGCTTTGAAATTGAAGGAATAGAAATCTTTTTGCAAACTGTTGTTGACCAAGCTGAAAAACGAAGTGCTTAGAATTTGACAAAATTCTTTGCAAAACCCACAATTTCTCAAATGAATCTCAAAAAAATTGCGGAAATCACAGACGGAATTTTAGAAGGCGACGGCGAATTTGAAATCATCGGCGTTGCTTCGCTCGAAAAAGCTCAAAAAGGCGAGATTTCATTTGTCGAATCGAGCGAAAAAGCATTTGAAACCGACGCTTCCTGTTTGATCGTTCCCGAAGATTTTACAAATTTAAATCAAACAATTATTCGCGTCAAAAATCCGAAACTCGCCTTTGCAAAAATTGCCCCAAAACTTCATCCGATAGAATTTTCGGTTAAAGAAAATCATCCAACTGCGGTGATTGCCGAAAGTGCGTATGTTCGCGCAGATTATATTGGCGCATTTGTCAGCATTGGTGAAAACAGCTACATCGGCGAAGGCACACAAATTCACGTTGGCGTAAAAATCGGAAACAACGTCCGCATCAGAAAATTTACAATTATCTACCCGAATTGTGTGATTTACGATAATGTTTCAATCGGTGATGATTGTATTATTCATTCGGGAACAATCATCGGTGCAGACGGTTTTGGCTATGTCCGCGATGGCGCAAACGGTTATGTGAAGTTTCCGCAAATCGGCACGGTTGAAATTGAAAATAACGTCGAAATCGGCGCAAATTCTTGCATTGATCGCGGCGCATTGGGCGAAACCCGCATCAGGGAAGGCACGAAAATTGATAATCTCGTGCAAATCGCGCACAACGTCCAAATCGGCAAGCGTTGCGTGATTGCCGCACAAACCGGAATTTCGGGAAGCACGATTATCGAAGATGATTGCGTCATCGGCGGACAAGTCGGAATGGGCGACCACGCAACCGTAAAAAGCGGCGCAATTATCGGTTCGCAAGCCGGAGTTTTGCCGGGAAAAATCGTCCGCGCCGGAGTTTGGTGGGGAACGCCCGTTCAACCCCTTGATGAATTTAAACGCCAAAACGCACATCTCAAAGGCATCGCCCGTTTGAAGGAGGAAGTTAAAGTGCTTAAGAAAAAACTCGAACAATTAATTCAATAAAATTTGTTGACAAAAATATCTTTGAATAGTATAAATTTCATAAATTAAACCTATTTGCCGTGAGGAAATTAATGAAAAAATGCCCGAAATGTTTTCAAACATTTACAAACGATAACAGGTTCTGTCTGAGCGACGGAACACCTCTGGAAAACCTAACAAACTTCAATCCTTTGTATGCCGTCATTTCAATACTTGCTTTGATTGTTATCGGACTTTCGGCTTTTCTTTTTTTACGCGAAACAAAAGAAACTCCTCTAGTAAAAGTTGAAAATAATCAATCAAATTTTAATCTTTCCAATAGCATATTTGAACCGATTGCAAATTCAAATCAATCAAAACAGGACAATTTGGATCAAGAAAGAATCAAGCAAGAAAAAGCGAATTTACAAATTCAGAAGGAACAACTCGAAATTGAAAAACAAAAATTGAATCGTGAAAAAACTAAATTGAATGAACAAAAAAATCAAAATACTACAACAAATTCCGTAAGTTCAGGAAAGGTTACAAAACCACCGAGCAATGTTCGGGAATCACCTACAACTAATAGTGCTGTTCTTTGCAAAATTACATCCCGAACAACAATTCGTATCTATGGTTCTTCAAATATAACCGATGAAAACGGTGTTTGGTATTACACCGACTTCTGCGGTAAGATGGGTTATATTCATTCAGGTCAATTCACATTTTGAATTTTTTTGTAAGAGAATTTAAGATTTCGTTCCTAGCGTTCATCATCTGTTCGTTGTTATTTTCCGCTTGTCCAAGCCCGAAAAACGAAACTAATATCAAACCCACACCCCAAATTCCAATTGAAATTCCCAAAACAAAAACTACAAATGAAATCAAAGCAAACTGTTTGGTCCGCGCTTATCCCGATTTTCTAAAAAATGCCGAAAATAATGTAGTTAATTGGAAAGATTCGTCGCAAATGATTTTTGACGACGGCGTTCAGCCTTCAGATTATGAAACGATGCTGAACACCGCCGATTTGAATGATCAAATGGCGCAATGTTATCCAAAGGCGGACGATTATTTGAAAAAGTTAGTGCAAAATTACGATCCGGGACGCGCCAGAAATGAAGCGTTTTTCTTCAAAATGTATGGAAATTCGGCAGAAGAGATTGAAAAAAAATTAGTTCCGATTGTTTGGATGCCGAAAAATATCAACAAAACGATTCGCGTTACGGGTGTCAACGGAATTGACAAAAAATTCAAACAAATTTCCGATGAATTAGACAATTTGCCGCCAGAATTTATGAAATATTTGCAAAATCCGGCGGGAACTTTTAATTGGCGTGTGATTGCCGGAACAACTCGTCAAAGCACGCACAGCTTTGGAACAACAATTGATATAAACGTCGCGCTGTCGCATTATTGGCGCAACGCTTCGCCTGATGCGAACGGAATTTATCAATATCAAAATCAAATTCCACTCGAAATTGTGCGGGTTTTTGAAAAAAACGGTTTCATTTGGGGTGGAAAATGGTATCATTACGACACGATGCACTTTGAATATCGTCCAGAATTGCTTGATACCGAGTGCATTTGTAAAGAATAATTTTAATTGAGGTGTTTGAGATGAAAAAATATTTTCTGTTTTTGTTGATAATTTTTACGGCATCCGTTTCTATTTATTCCCAACGTGTTTTGGGCGGCTATAAATCGACGGCGATTGATGATGAAGGCGTAACTTCTGCCGCTGATTTTGCCGTGCAGAAAAAAAGCGATGATGTAGAAACTCCTATTTTGCTCGAATCAATCGCCAAAGCTGAATCGCAAACAGTTGCCGGCGTAAATTACAGACTTTGTTTGTGGGTTTATTCCAACAATGATGACGGCGAAAAGGATGAAAGTTATACGGTGCAAGTTGTTGTAAATCGAAATTTGCAGGGCAGTTTTTCGTTGACATCCTGGACGGAAACAAATTGCGCGCCGAAAGAAGACATTGATTAAATTTTGCTTTTCTTTTTATTTTCGCAACCGCAATCATCGGCGCAAACTGAATTTGTCGGTTTGAACGATTTGGCTTTTTTCCAAAACATTAAACCGACATAAATTATTGCCCCCAAAATAACAATACCGACGACAATATTTTGAAAATTCATTATTTATTTGGGAAGTGAGAGATAAAAATGAGATTATAACTTCTCATTTCTCATCTCCCACTTCTCACCTCTTACCCGAATCCCAAAAATTTCCCGCCTTGATACGTTAAAAACGCCGCAACGTAAGCCAAAACGGTCATATATCCAACCATAAAGAGAGTCCATTTCCACGAATTAGTTTCGCGGCGAACAATGGCTATTGTTGACATACATTGCATTGCGAGAACAAAGAAAACCATCAAAGTGATTGCTGTCAAAGGTGTCCAAACTGCGCTTCCGTCAGGGCGTTTAGCTTCGCGGATTGCGTTTGTCAAAGTGTCGCTTTCTGCATCAACATCTTTGCCGACGTTGTAAATGATGCTCAAAGTCGAAACCAAAACTTCCCTTGCAGCAAACGATGAAATCAGCGCAATTCCGATTTTCCAATCGAATCCGAGCGGTTCGATATACGGCTCAATGGCGTGTCCGAGTTGTCCGGCGTAACTGTTTTGTAAAGCCAAACTTTGCTTCTCGTCTTCGGCTTTTTTGGCTTCATCTTTCAATCTTGCAGCGGTTTCTGGACACAAACATTTTTCTTCGCTGGTTGTCGTGAATACTGGCGTTTCCGCATTTTCTGCCGGTCGCGGAAAATAAGTTAAAGCCCAAAGCACAATCGAAATCGCCAAAATTACCGTTCCGGCGCGTTTGATAAAAAGTCCGGCACGTTGGAACATATTTTGAAAAACCGTGCGAAAATTCGGCATTCGATACGGCGGAAGTTCCATCACAAACGGCGGAGTTTCGCTTTTAAGAAGTGTTTTTTTCAGAGCAAATGCAACAATTATCGCCGCAATTATTCCGATTGCATACATCGCCAACATCAGAACTGCGCCGAGCGACAGAAACCCGAAAACCTTTTGTTCTGCAAAAAAAGTTGCAATTAACAGCGTATAAACCGGAAGCCGCGCCGAACAAGACATCAACGGCGCAATCATAATCGTCGCCAAACGGTCTTTTGGATTTTCAATTGTGCGCGTCGCCATCACGCCCGGAATCGCACAAGCAAAACTCGACATCAGTGGCAAAAAGGCTTTGCCATGCAAACCGAATTTCGACATCAATTTATCGAGCAAAAACGCCGCCCGCGCCATATAGCCTGTATCTTCGAGCAGTGAAATAAACAAAAAAAGCAACAAAATTTGCGGCAAAAAAACCAAAATGCCGCCGACTCCGGCTATAATGCCATCCGTAATTAAATCTGCTAAAATGCCCTCGGGAAGTTTGGTTTTAACGAATTCATTCAACGCGCCGAAACCCGATTCGAGCAGATTCATCGGCAATTCCGCCCACGAAAAAATGGTTTGAAATACGAGCAAAAGCACACCGATTAAAATCAAAAGCCCGAAAAATTTATGAGTTAATATGCGGTCGAGCTTTTCGGAAAAATTATGTTCCTCTAAATCGTTATGTTTTACGGATTCTTGAACGGCATTTGAAATGAAATTGTATCGCTCAAATATTTTTGCGTTCCCGTTTTCCGTGCTTTCGTTTAATACAAATGGAATTTCTTCTCTTTTACCGATTTTTGCGCCAACTTTTTCTTCAAGTTCATCAATTCCATGTCCCGTTGAAGCCTTTATCGAAACAACCGACGCACCAAGCATTTCTGACAATTTTTCAGCATCAATTTCGTGCTTTTCCTTTTCAAACACATCAACCATCGTCAATGCGACAACAACCGGAATTTTGTATTCAAAAAGTTGGGTAACAAGATAAAGATTGCGCTCTAAATTCGTTGCGTCAACAACAGCAATTATCGCGTCGGGCTTTGGCAAATTCTCAACTTTGCCTGTCAAAACATCACGAGCTATCTGTTCGTCCAACGATGTCGCGTCAAGACTGTAAAGTCCGGGTAAATCAATCAAACTCGCAGTTTTGTCCCCTAACTTCCAAATACCTTCCTTGCGCTCAACCGTTACGCCGGGATAATTTGCAACTTTCTGCTTCATTCCTGTCAAAGCGTTGAAAAGCGTCGTTTTTCCGGCATTCGGATTGCCTGCGAGTGCAATAACAATTTCCGGTTTTTGGTTAGTTTGTAATGATTTCACTTAGTTTGAAATTTGAACTTCGATTGTTTCAGCTTCAGATTTTCTTAAAGCCAATGAATAGCCGCGAACGCGAATTTCAATCGGGTCGCCGAACGGTGCGGATTTTACCACGCGAACTTTTACGCCAGGCACAACACCCATTTCCATCAATCGCTTTGTTGCCGGTGTTTCGCCTAAAATTTGCGTAACTTTCGCCTCCGTGCCGATTTCCAAATTTGCCAATGTCATTTTTTTTATTTGTCCACTTTTTTAGGCTTGAGTTCCCAAAGAACATTGACGATTACCCATTTTCCATTAAATTTGGCAATGTGCATATAGTCAACCCAATCGCGCATTTCCAACTTCACCGTTGCTGCGTTTCCTGTAATATCAAGAATCGTAACGTCCTTTTGCTGTTCTTCCTTTGGCGTTTGTTTCCCGAAACCGGAGCGAGTTCCCTGCACCAAGCCCATCGCCGAAAGTTCGTCTAGACGGCTTTGACCTTTATCATTGGTGGCGGCGCGGCGTTTTGCCAAATTCGGATGAAGCGCACTTTCCATTTTATCTGCGTTTCCTTCATACCAACCTTCGGCGTAATTCAACGCCGTTTGCTTGATTGCCGCTTTATCAGCTTCAGTAACTTGTGCCGAAATATTAACAGCAAGCCATAAAATTGCGATTGAAATTAATAAAATTGTTTTTTTCATAGATTTACACCTCATTAAAAGAAATGCTCTTTGTAAAATTGTAAGCTAATTGAAATCTGATTTCAATTTCATTAGAATAAAAAACTATTACCTGATAAAGGCATACACTTCCAGCTTACAAAGAGCGTTTTCTACAAACCCCAAAAATTTCGCATATCTCTGGATTTCACAATTTTTTTTTTGGCTCAGGCACGAATTGCAAACAGGAGCATTTGCTACTGATTTTTTTTGTTTTGAAAATTTATTAATTTGATTGCGGCGGAATTATTTTTTGTGAGATTAAATCGGCTTGATAGCTTCCGAGAATAAGCCGAAGCGGAACGCGGGAATCATCGTTGCTCAACCAAATTCGCGGCTGGAAACCGAGTGCATCAACTTGCGGATTGCCTGTGATAATTTGAATTGCCTGAGCCGAAACTCTTTCGTTATTTATGGTTAGTGCTTCAGCTTCTGACGGTCGAAGCACAAAAACGCTCGGCGTTGTGCCGATAAGAACAGCAACGCGAGTATCATTGACAGGATTTTTAATCACATTGCTCGGCTTTAAATTAAACGAACGAATTGCATAAGCCAAGGATAAAAGATTGTGAGTTCCGGTTGGAATATCAACTAAATTCGTGCCGTTGACTTGTGCTTTGCCGTTTGGCTGATCA
>CALMEH010000107.1 GCA_937863115.1 uncultured Acidobacteriota bacterium | reverse complement strand
AAATTTACATTTCGGTTTTATTTTTAGCGTATTTCGCGTGTTTCGCGGGCAATATTTTTGTTTGAATCTCACGTTAGCAAAAACTCTTGACAGCTTCAATTACAATTTCGATTTCTTCATCGGTCAAATGCGGATTGAGCGGTAAGGAAACAATTTCTTTGCCGATTTTTTCGGCGTTCGGCAGAGATTTTTGCGAAATTTGGCGAAATAATTTTTGTTCGTGAAGCAAAAACGGATAATGAATCATCGTCGAAACTTTTTGCGTTTCGAGATGTTTTATCAAGCGTTCGCGTTTTGCCGATTTAATAACGTAAAGATGATAAACGTGCGAATCCGAATTTTCGCAAACTGGCGTTTCTAAAATATTTTGAAATGCTTCGTTATAAATTTTCGCATTTTTTTTGCGCCGTGCGTTCCATCCGTCCAATTTCTTCAATTTAACGCGCAAAAATGCCGCTTGCATTTCATCGAGCCGCGAATTTCTGCCTTCGATTTCAGTTTGAAAATTATCGAAATGCCCGCCTTGACGCAAGATTTTTATTTTCCGTAAAATCTCCGAATCATTTGAAACAACCGCGCCGCCGTCGCCTAATGCGCCAAGATTCTTACTCGGATAAAAACTGTAAGCCGCCGCGTGTCCGAAATTTCCGGCAGGTTTCCCAATAAGTTTCGCGCCGTGTGCTTGCGCCGCGTCTTCGATGACGATTAAATTATTTTTCTCCGCAAGCTCATTTATCGCCGACATTTCCGCCATTTGACCATAAAGATGAACTGGAACAATGGCGCGTGTTTTTGAATTTATTAACGATTCGATGGATTTTGGGCAAATATTAAAAGTTTGCGGATTGATGTCTGCAAAAACCGGAATTGCGCCCGCGTTCAAAATCGCCAAAGCCGTATAACCTGCGCTCAAAGTTGTCGTAATAACTTCGCCGCCTTTTTCGACAGTTGCCAAAAGCGCAAGCGTCAGCGCGTCCGTGCCGCTTGCCACACCGACTGCGCCAATCGTTCCGCAATATTCCGCCCATTCGCGCTCGAATTCCGAAACTTCCGCGCCGAGAATAAAATTCCCGTTTTGCATTACGCTTTCAAACGCGGAATTTATCTCAACGGCTATTTCGGCGTTGGCGCGGGAAATTTCAAGAAACGGCACTTGTTTTTTTGCTGCCCCAATATTCGTCACGGTTTTGTTTGTAAAATTCGATGGTTTCGACAAGTCCTGTCCGCAAATCGGTCTGCGGAGTCCAACCTAATTTATTTTGGATTTTTTCGTAGCTCGAATAGCAATTTCCGACGTCAATCTGCCTTCGTTCACGCGGAAAAGGCACGCCGACAAGCAAACCGCTCCCGGCAATTTCGATGATTTCCTTCGCCAAATCGTAAAGACTTACAGGATTGTGATGTCCGATGTTATAAATTTCGCCGTTGGCATCTTCGCTCGCGCCCGCAAGAAGTAGCGCGTCAACCACGTCTTCGACATAATTCAAATCGCGTTTTTGCTTGCCATCGCCGAATAGCTCAATGGTTTCATTATTCATCGCTTTTCGGATAAACCACGAAATAAATCCGTGGCGGTCGTTCTGAATCTGCTGGCGTTTGCCGAAAGTATTTGTCAGACGCAAACAAGTCGTCCGCAAACCGTAAATTCTTTGATAAAGCAGATGGTAATGTTCCGCCGCGATTTTGTTTGCACCGTTGACATCGAGCGGTAAAATGCGATGATTTTCGTCCAAAGGCAAGTAAAGCGGGCTTCCGTAAACTTGGCGCGTGCTTGTAAAAACAACTTTCGCTTGCGGATTAAACATTCGGCAGGCTTCCAAAAGCGTTATCTGCGCCTGACAATTCGATTGCAAGTCGCGGTGCGGATTCTGCATCGAATCAATATGACTGCTGCTTCCCGCGAGATTAAAAATATAATCAACGCCCGCAACCAAATGATTAATCACGGAACTGTCATTCATATCGGCGATATGAATTTTAACTTTATCCTTTATATCGTTGACGTTAAACGGATTTCCGCCTTGCTCCGCGTCGAGCGAATCAATAATCGTAACTTCGACATCGCCGATTTCCGTCAAACGATGTGCCAGATTACTTCCGATAAATCCGAGTCCGCCGGTGATTAAAACCGAGCGGTGTTCATATTTCTGCTTTGGGGACAGCATAATTTAATTTTTCGTCTCTATTTTCTAAAAATCACTAACTTTAACCAAAGGGAGAAAAAATCGGCAAGCGTCTTCGCAATTCGGGCGAAGGTAAAAAATTGGGATTTTCCAAAAGGTCGTGAATAATGATTTACTCCAATTTCGGTAAAATTGCAACCTTTTCGAGCCAATTTATAGACTAATTCGACACAAATCCCGCCGCTGACCGATGTCAAATTTACATTTTCGAGTGCAGATTTTCTAATCAGGCGAAAATCGCAATCAACATCCCGAATCGGCAAATTGAAAAAAAAATGCGCCATTTTATTGTAGCTTTCGCCGACATATTTACGGCGTTTTCCGTCGGCACGGCTTATTTTGTAACCGTTGACGACATCTGTTTTCGCGTCCAATTTCCCGAACAACAACGCGAGTTCGCCGACATCATATTGCCCGTCGCCGTCGGTGTAAAAAATCAAATCTTTTTTCGCCGCACGAAAACCGCTCTGCAAAGCCGCACCGTATCCGCGATTCGTTTCGTGCGTTACAATACGCATTTTTCCGTGCGTTTTTTGCAGTTCGCGCAAAACTTTCGCCGTTTCGTCCGCGCTGCCGTCATTGACAACGATAATCTCAAAATCGTCCGTCAATTTTTCTAAGATTTTTTGCGCGTCCGCAACCAATTTCCCGATTGAACGAGCATCGTTGTATGCCGGAAAAAAGACGCTAATACTTTCTCTCATAAAATGGTCTTTGATTTTTGATCTTTGATCTTCGGTTTTGACATTTAAGATCAAAGATCAAAGACCAAAACCTCAAGGCTTTTCCTTCGGCACATACAAATAAACTTTATAATATCTTTCGGGCAGTTTTTGCGTCATCGGAACTAAACGATAATTCGGAAATCTTTCCGCAAATTTATCGTCAGTCCAGATAATTGCGGAATATTTGGACTGCCTTATTTCACGCTCGAAAATTTCGGTCAATTCGGGCGACCAAGTTCCGGTATATTCTTCAAAATCATCGAAATTAAATTTACAACCGTTCCAAACAACGAGCTCGGGATAAACGCTGATACATTTTCCGTCCTTCGGAATATTTTTTCCGGCAGTTTCATAAATTTCGCGGTAATAATTCAAACTTTCCCAACGGAAATATTCGCCGCGCAGAACTCGAAAAATCTGAAATGCGCCGCCGAGCGTCAACAAAATAATCATCGCCGCCGCCAAATTCGGAAGATTTTCCTTGCGCGAAAAATAACTCAAAATCAATCCACAGACAATCGCCAAAACAAACGAAACTTCGATGTAATAATTGGCATTTCCGCCAACTCTGCCCGCCGAAAAAATGCTCAACAAAAGCGAAATGGAAAGATAAAAAAACACCAACAACAACGGTGAACAAATAATTTTTGTAAAATTCCCCCCCCGCAAAACACCGCGTTTTTGAAAGGAGAAAATTGCAACGTAAACAAGCGCAAAGAAAAACGCCGGTTGTTTGAGTATTTCGATAAAAACCTCAGCCGCATAGCGAAAACTGTAAGGCAATCTCTGTGCGTGTGTGAAATGTTGCCAAAAATAGCCGCCGTCGGAACTGTAATTCAGCAGAAACATTCCGCCAAAAACTAAAACCGTCAAACCGCCGGCATAAATTAGGCTTCCAGGCCATTTTTTACCTTGCAAAAGCGGCAAAAAAAGGATCCCCGCCCCTAACACAAAAGTCTGTTTCGTAAAAAAAGCCGCGCCCGAAAAAAGAATTATTCCAACCACGCGCCAAACCGAAGTTTTCTTTTCTTCTTCAAGCCCGAAAGCGAATGCCAATGCCGAAAAAGCAAAAGCCACCGCGATTAAATCAGGGCGCATTATACCAATCCAAATCTGCGCCGGAAACATTGCCAAACCTGCCAAAAAAGCCATCGAAGCCCCATTTTTACTCAACGATACTTTTCTCGTTATCTGCACAATAGCCCATAAACAAACGGCAAACGCAACGACCGACAAAGTTCTTCCGAACCAAAATTGATAACCGAAGATTTTTACGCCGATACCGATTAAAAAGTAAAAAATGATGCCGTAAGGCGACATTCCGAACGGCGACTCGAACGCAAAAGC
Organism: uncultured Acidobacteriota bacterium; assembly: GCA_937863115.1. GTDB lineage: Bacteria > Acidobacteriota > Blastocatellia > Pyrinomonadales > Pyrinomonadaceae > CALMEH01. The sequence continues at coordinate 8,151 of CALMEH010000107.1, read as the reverse complement.
GTAAGGATTTTTGCCATCAAAAAGATGCTCGGCAGGCATCCAATTAAACGATTCCCAAGTTCCTGCCGCAAACGGATAGATAAACCGCGAAACAATCAGCAACGAAAAAAGAAGACTCAAAACTACAATCCCAATGCGTTTTATGAACGCAGTTTTATCTGTTTGCGTGGAAGTTTTTTCCATCTATTTTTTTTAAGAGTTTTTACGAGTGCGATAAAAAATATGCCACAAAGCGACCTTATTTCACAAGTCCGGAGGCAGAAACCCGCGCGTAAGCAAGGGCGGAAATCTGATTATCCGACGACAAACAATGAAAATTCCCTTGCAGCTTAAACGTCCCGAATCCGCCCTTGCTTACACGCGGGCTTCTGTTTCCAAATCGGTAACGATATTGATTCGATTATTTAAACTTTGGGCAATCGTTTCAGCACGAAATTTGGCGTTTTCCGCCGTTTCGCCTTGAAAGAAGCGGTCAATCGTAGCACCAAAAATCTCGACCCAACGCAAAAAATGCGCCGGTTCGAGGTGAAATTTTTCGTGGAGTTTTTGATGAACGGCGAGCGGGTTATTGAAATAAACCGGCTTGCCGAATAAGACTTTTTCCCAAAAATCAACGATTATCGGCAGATGCGTGTGCAAATCAACATCATCGAAATGATGTCCGATTTCCACGTCAAACGGCACGATTTTGTAAAATTCCGCGAGCAGAAATTCCAAATCTTCGCGTGTTTCAATATCGCCTTTCATTTTATTCAGTCGAAACTTCCGCTTCTTCATTCAACGCGGCGTGGAGCGTGTGCCACGACAGCGAAGCGCATTTTACACGTGCCGGAAATTCTAAAACTCCGGCAAAAATTTTCAGTTTTCCGAGAGAATTTTCGTCCGTTTCGGCATCTAGTTCGCCTGTAACCATTTTGTGAAATTCATCAAAAATCGTTTCGGCTTCGGCGCGTGTTTTGCCTTTAACGGTTTGCGTCATCATACTCGCGGAGGCTTTACTAATCGCACAACCCGAACCTTTAAAAGCAACATCTTTCACCGTTTCGCCGTCCATTTCGACATAAACCCGAAGCGCATCGCCGCACAAAGGATTATTGCCGTCCGCCGTTCGCGTTGCCGTTTCAATCTCGCGGAAATTTCGCGGATTTTTGTTGTGTTCTAAAATTACTTCCTGATATAAATCGTTTAATTCTGACATTTTAACTCAATTACTTTCCAAAAAAAACCAGCCCCAGCCACAAAAACAAACTGATTATTCCACTGATGCCGAGCCAAATGTTTGACCAAAACTTGCGAAATTCTTTTTCCCTCAAAAAAAAATCGGCGAGTTCATAAGTTACCAAAAGAACGCCGCCGAAAATCACTATCAGCAGACTAATTGATTTTAACATTTTACTTTGCAATCAAAGGTTCGCCGCTTTCGCCGAGATTCGTTTCCGTCGGCGGAATAATGTAATTTTCAACCTTCGGCGCAGTCGGTTCGGTTTCGAGCGCGGCTTTCAAAACATCGCTGATGTATTTTGCCGGAATAATTTCCAATTCTTTGCGAACGTCTTCCGGTATTTCTTCGATGTCGGCTTCGTTGCGGTCGGGTAAAATTATCCGCCGAATCCCGGCACGATGCGCGGCGAGAATTTTTTCTTTGACTCCACCGACCGGAAAAACAAGCCCAGAAAGTGTAATTTCGCCTGTCATTGACGTATCTGAGCGCACTTTTCGACCTGTGTAAAGCGAAGCCATCGCCGAAGCCATCGTAACTCCGGCAGAAGGTCCGTCTTTTGGAATCGCACCTGCCGGAACGTGAACGTGAATGCCGTTTTGTTTAATGGCATCCGCGTTAATTCCTAATTCCGAAGCGTGCGACCAAAGATACGAACGCGCCGCTTGCGCCGATTCTTTCATCACATCGCCTAATTGTCCGGTCAACGTCAATCCGCCACTTCCGGGAAGTGCCGTAGCTTCGATAAACAAAATTTCGCCACCCATTTCCGTCCAAGCCATTCCCGTCGCAACTCCGGCGGGCAAATCGTTGCGCGATTCTTCGGGATAAAATCGCGGCGAACCTAAGAAACCTTTGACATCGTTTGCCGTAATCGTAATTTTTTCGGTGTGTCCTTGCGCGACTTTCAGCGCGACTTTTCGTGCCAAATTTCCAACGGTTCTTTCGAGTTGACGAACTCCGGCTTCGCGTGTATATCGCATCGTTAAAAGATTTACCGCGTCATCTGTAATTTCGATTTGGTCTTCTGTCAAACCATTTTCGACGATTTGGCGCGGAATCAAATATTCTTTAGCAATATTCAATTTTTCCCTATCCGAATAACCTGCAAGTTGAATAATTTCCATTCTATCGCGCAGAGGCATCGGAATCGGACCGAGTTGATTTGCCGTCGCAATAAAGAAAGTTTTCGACAAATCGAATGGCAAATCAAGATAATGATCACGGAAGGTATTATTTTGCGCCGGATCAAGAATTTCGAGCAAAGCCGAAGCCGGATCGCCACGATAATCGTTGCCCATTTTGTCAATTTCGTCGAGCATCAAAACAGGATTATTCACACCGACGCGCCGAAATACTTGAATAATTCTACCCGGCATTGCGCCGACATAAGTTCTTCTGTGTCCGCGAAGTTCAGCTTCGTCGCGCACACCGCCGAGCGCGATGCGGTCAAATTCTCTGCCCAAAGCACGCGCAATTGAACGCCCAAGCGAAGTTTTGCCAACGCCCGGAGGTCCGACAAACAAAATAATCGGACTTTTTGAATCGGGGCGAAGTTTGACAACCGCGAGCGATTCTAAAATTCTTTCTTTAATATCTTCCAAACCGTAATGGTCTTCGTCCAGGATTTTTTGCGGTTCGTTCAAATCAAGTTTTTCTTCGCTCGACTTTTTCCAAGGCAATTCGAGAACGTATTCGAGATAAGTTCGGATAACGTGATAATCGGGCGCGGCTTGCGGTAATTGTTCCATCCGCTTGAGTTCGCGGGTTGCTTCTTTGCGGATTTCGTCGGGCAAATCGGCGGTTTCGAGTCTTTCGCGTAATTGTTGCGCTTCGGCTTTTTCGCCGGTTTCGTCTTCGCCCAATTCTTTTTCAATCGCTTTTTTCTGTTGCCGCAAAATGTAATCGCGTTGCGATTTGTCCATCTCGCTCTGCGCTTCGTTCGCAATTTTTGAACGAATCTGCATAATCTCGATTTCTTTGGCAAGCGCGGCGTGCGTCAACATCAAAAGCGAATCAGCCGTGTCCGATTCGAGCATTTTTTGTTCGGTTTCAACGCCCAAATCAAGCACGGAAGCGAGAAAATACGCAAGCTGAACCGGATCATTCTGCGACATCACTGCCATCCGAACTTCGGGCGGAACTTGCGGCAACATCGCCAACGCTTCTTGAATCATTCCTTGAATATTTCGTTTCAAGGCTTCAACTTCTTCGTTGTCAACAATTTTCAAATCGGGCAAAACCTCGACTTTCGCCTTCAAATAAGGTTCTTCCTGCGCCCAATAAAGAACTTTTACGCGGTCAACGCCCTGCACAATAAGTTGCACAACGTCATCATTCCGCATCATTCTTTTAATGTTGACGATTGTTCCGACTTCATATAAATCAATCGGTTTTGCATCGCTTCCCGTTATATCCGGCGTTTTAATCGTGATGCAAGCGATAAGTTTTTCTTCCGTTGCAAGTGCCGATTCAACAGCTTTTACGGAACGCTCGCGCCCGACCGAAAGCGGCACGACCGTATCGGGAAACATCGTTGTATTTTGCAGAGGCAAAACCGCAATTTCAAATTTCTGCGCGGTTGCTTCTGTCGTTTGATTTTGTATCTTTTCTGCCATAAATTTATTTTAGTTTGATGCTTTTAATCGCTCGATTTCTGCTTTCAATCTTTCGATTTCCGTTTCGGCTTCTTGCTTGATTCGCTGATTTTCCACATCTAACTCTTCCAAAGTCAAAAGGAATTTATTAGTCTGCGGATTAAAAAGCCGAAAATTATTTTCTGCTCGCACGATTTCCAAACCAAGACGCGGCGAAAAAATCTTGCCGTTATCAACAGACACAGACAAAAGGCGTTTCCCTTGCCGATGAAAAGCCAACATTGGCGCAGGAAGAAAAGCAAATTCAGGGTCTAAAATGTAATATTCTTCTGCGCCCAGTATGCCGTAAATTTCCAATTTCTCGCTGATATCAGTTTTCCATGTGCGTTCTGAGGCAATTTCAAAAACTACTTGCGGAAAGACTTCCTCTTTCCAAACCTGATAGCTCGAACGCTCGTGATTTGGCACACCGAAAGCAACTAACAAATCGGGTGCATACCATTTATTCGGATTTTTTTCCTCGTAATAAAGATTCATATTTCCCGAAAGAAATACATCTTCGCGCTCTTTGAAAAACAATTTCAGAATGTTCAAAAAATTAGCAATTAAAGTGATGTGAATTGATGTTTCGCCCCTATCGTCTTCGCGTTGTTCGGGATAAATAATTTCGCTGTCATCACGGCTAGACGGATAATAAATCTCCGTTTCATTACGCGGGAAAGTTTGCGTTTGAGTTGTTTCCAAAACCTGCGGCATATTATTCTCCTCCTTTTTTTACTTTTTACTTTCCTTCCCTACTTTTTGCAGATGAATTATCAGCAAACCGTTGTCAAAATTGTGTTCGATATGTGCGCCTTCGATGGATGCAGGAAACTTCAAAGTTTTTTCAAAACGGCTGTAAGTTATCTCCAACTGATGAAAAGACATTCCGACGGCGCACGATTTATCGCGCCGACATCCGGCGATATACAAAATATTTCCCTGCACATCAATTTCAACATCTTCCGCCGAAACGCCCGCGAGTTCGACTTTGACAAGCCAGCCCGTCGGCGTTTGATAAACGTCCGCCGACGGATACCAAAGCCGTCCGCTAGTTTTAACGTCTTTCGACGAGCCGAGAAATTGAAAATAACGATTGATTGATTTTGCCATATCCTAAAACTTAATTGCCTTTTGCTTTTAAATAGTATGTCTTGCGCGTTCTCACGTTGACCTTACCGACGTTTCCCGAACTTTTCGGAACTTCGACTTTTATTTCAACATCGTGCCATTGTTCTTTATCGGTTTTTTCTGCTGCTTTAAAGCCGATAACATATTGATTGCGAAGTTCTTCGGCAGTTTGAAAGAGAAATTTAACAGCGTCTTTGTGCGATTCAGGAAAATATGATTTCCCGCCGCTCAATTTTGAAATTTCATCGGAAAATGCTTGTGCGATACTTCCTGTTTGCGTAGCCGAATCTCTGCCATCCATAATATTCAAGCTATAAATCATCACATTCGAGAGTTTAATACTCTTTTTTATATCGCCGAAATCATTTTTAGATTCATTGTCCATCGCGTCGCTGATAATCAGCAGAACTTTCTTTTCATTTTTGGCTTTGGAAATTTTCTCCAAAGCGGTTTGAAGCGCATCGTAAAATTTCGTATTTCCTTGCAGAGCAGTTGCGGGAAGTTTCTCGATTGTCTTCAAAATCACGTCGTTTCCTTGTGTGTAATCAAGCAATAATTCTTGATTTGCATTAAAAGTCATCAAAAAATACTCGTTTTGCGGATTGCTTTTATTGACAAAACTCGTCAAACCTTGCTGAATGACGGACAGTTTGGAATTGCCTACCGATTCTGATCTATCAACCAAAATTCCGATGCTAACCGGAACATCTTCGGTGCTGAAAAATGTTATCGGTTGGAGTTTTTTCTCATCATAAATCTTAAAATTTTCGGCTTTGAGTCCGTTTATCCACTCGCCTTTTTTGTTGGTTACGGTTACATTAAACAAAACTTGTTCGCTTTTCTCCTGCGCGAAAACCGCATTCGTAAAAACTAAAATTAAACCTAAAATTCCCGATAAAAGATGATTTCTCATAACGCTTGCTCCTTAATTTTTCCGCCAAAAAGCCTGTCCGCTCGAAATTTCTTCCAAAGTTTCGGCGATTTCGCGTTCGTCTTCCATTTCGAGCGCGACATCTGCCATTGAAACGATGCCTTGTAAAACGCCTTCGCCGTCAATAATCGGAACGCGCCGAACTTGTTTGTCGCCCATTGTGCGAATCGCTTCAAAGGCGAAATCGTCGGGTTTTGCCGTAAAAACTTCGGTCGTCATCACATCGCCGACGAGCGTTTCGCGGACGATTTTTTCTTCCGCGACGACGCGCACGACAATATCGCGGTCGGTAATAATTCCGACAAGTTTGTTCGTTTCATTTTCGACAACCGGCAAAACGCCGATGTCGCCTTCTTTCATCCGTTTCGCCACGTCATAAAGCGACATTTCGGGCGTTACGGTCAAAACCTGTTTCGTCATTATTTCCCGACACCGCAGACGCGATTTTTGATTTAAAGCCGTTTCACTCATAGCTCTATTTTGTTTGAGTTTCGGCGAGAAAGCAAGCGGAAAAATTTGCGATTTGCAATTTGCGATTTGCGATTTGTTTGCGTCAAACTTGAATTGGAACATCGAAACGATTGAATCCTAAAAATCGCAAATTGCAAATCGCAAATCGCAAATGTCAAAACTCTATACAAACAAACGCAAACCGAAGCGCGAAGGAAAAAAAATCACTGTCGGCGCAGTCGAAGCCGTTCCGCACGGGCGCGGCGCAACCGTGAAACTCAAAGACGGCACGGAAGTCGCACTTTTTAACGTCAAAGGCGCATTTTACGCCATCGAAAATTTCTGCCCGCACAAAGGCTATCCGCTCGCCGATTCAAGAATTTACGGCACAGAAGTCGAATGCGACCTCCACGGCTGGCGTTTCGATGTCCGCACCGGCGAATGTTTCACGAAAAAAGATTGCTCGCTCGATAGTTACGAAGTCGTGATTGAAGACGGAATGATTAAGATTTTGGTTTAGATATTTTGACAATTTTGATTTCCGTCGCTGAAAGCGACAAACATTATAGCGTAGGGAAAGCGAGTGAAACGAGCGCATCCCTACGTTGGTTGAATGGAAAATCCGACGCTGAAAGTGTCGAACAAAAATTGTTGCTCACTTTCAGCGAGCGATTGAATTGCAAATCTGACGTAGGGATTCATTCGCTTCGCTCATTGCTCCCTACGCTATAATGTTGGTCGCCTTCAGCGACTTTTAAGGCTGAAAATTATATCGAATAATTGCACGGAATTTTATCGGATTTTCGCCCATTCTGGCTGGCGTGAACTTTGCTTTGTAAGCAGCGTTTTCGGCAGCTTTTCTCAATAAACGATGTCCTGAAAGAACTTTTGCCGAAACTACATCGCCTTGCTCATTGACTAAAACCTGAACCGTAACTTCACCCGTAATTTTCGCTTTTCTCGCTCGTCGCGGATAAACGGGTTTTGGTGCGGAGATGATTTTTCCGACCGGACAATCTGAACAAAAATATTGAAAATCTTCGTTGAGTTTATAGACAATATTTCCGACTGCTTTTACAGGTTTTCCCGAAAGTGTAAAAGGCTCAAATTTTGCTTTTAATGCTGCTTTTTCCGATGTTGCGCGAAACAAAATATGTCCTGTAATTGCCTTTGCGGTTTCGACATTTCCTTTTTCATCAATCGTTACTAAAACAACAACATTTCCCGAAGCGCGAACAGACCTTGCCGCTTTCGGATATTCGGGCTTTGGCAAATAAATCGCTTTTTGATTGCAAACGCCGCAACTGATTATTGTCGGTTTGGCTTTCTTTTTCTTCGTAGATTTTTTCTGTGCCGAAACATTTTGAAAAGAAATCAGCAAGAAAAAAATTGATAAAATTAAGGAAATTTTTCGCATCTTAGATTGTTAGACACTAAATAATTGCATTTGTTCCCGTTTTCGGCAATTTAATGTTAAACTTCTGTCAATTCTTGAATGGTTTCCATTTCCGAAAAACATCAAAATACGATTACGGAAGCAACGGCGCGGATAATTTCGCGTGCCGCAAATTCGCGTGGGCTTGCGATTGACGATTTGCGTCCGCGTGTTTCGGCGTGTTTGGAGAAATATGTTTTGCGCGATAACGAAAATGCTTCAAGTGTTGAAATAAAAGGATTTATTGACGAACTTCGGGCAGATGATCTGTGTTTGATTTTGGCTTGCGAGAAAAATATCGAATCGGCTTGGGATGATTTGGTGGCGAATTTTGATGCAACGGTGAAAT
>CALMEH010000106.1 GCA_937863115.1 uncultured Acidobacteriota bacterium | reverse complement strand
AAATCAGATTATTTGACGGTTCATTCCATGATGTTGACTCTTCTGAAATGGCGTTCAAGATTGCCGGTTCTATGGCATTTAAAGAAGCGGCAAGAAAATCAAATCCTGTTTTACTGGAGCCGATAATGGATGTTGAAGTTTTCTGTCCGATGGAAGTTTCGGGCGATATTATGGGCGATTTGAACTCTCGGCGTGGCAGAGTTTCAGGAATGGATATGCGCGGCAAACAACAAGTCATCAAAGCGCAAGTTCCCTTGTCCGAAATGCTCGATTATCAATCGAAACTTAACTCTGTAACGCAAGCACGAGGCAGTTACCATATGCAATTTTCACACTACGATCCGCTTCCGCATAATTTAACTGCAAAAGTGATCGAAGAAGCCGTCGCCGCCGGCAGAGTCCGCGCTCACGACGACGACGAATAACTGAAAAGTGATTTCACTTTTCTCAGATTGAGCAACTCTGCGGCTATGCCGCCTGATGTGCGGAAAGGCTGTGCCTTTCCGTGCATTTCTTCTCAAATATTCGAGGCTATGCCTCACGTTTGCCGAATGTTCGAGGCATAGCCTCTAGCTTTTTTTATCAAACCTTTCGGAAAAGCACAGCATTTCCGCACATCAGTGGGCATAGCCCTAAGAAAAAGCCTTCGTGCAAAGGAAATAATCAATAATCCGAAAATAAAAAAGGAAAATGATTTGACTGAATTATCACAAAATCATTTTCCTTTTTCTATTTACTTGCTTGAAAGTAGCAATAATTTTTCTAAACCACGAAATAGCACGAAACGGCACGAACTTTTTTTATATTTTTCGTGTAGTTTTGTGTTATTTCGTGGTTAAATTCTGTCGAAAAATATAAACCCGAATGTGGTTTTGGCAAAATAATTATTGTCAAACGCACATTTTTACACTAAAATTGCAGACAAATGTAGTTAAATCAAAAATTTTCGTAAAGTTATTGCAATGCTCTCGCGCAAAGGTCGAATTTATTCCTTCGGTTCGCTGACTTTGGTCGGTTTGGTGGCATCTTTAGTCGGTGTGGCGACAAATTCACCCGAAGCAACTGCCATCGCAGGCACGGCAACTGCCGCCGCAACTCAGAGCGGTATTCTTTCCGTTTTGCAAAATAAAGGTTTCGAGATGACAATCAAACTTCTCGAAAATCTAGGTGCAATCAGCACGAATTTAGCAACCGATGATGCCCGTCAAATTCTTATCAAAGTTGCCGAAAGTCTTAATCAATCCAACGAAAATCAAAATCACGACATTGCCAAAGCCGTCCGCCAAGCAATACTTTCCATAATCGAAAATGAAAAGCCAACAATTATAGAAAAAGACGACAAAGCAGCTTTTGAAAAGATTCTAAAAACAACGGAAGAAACTTGGGCGTGGGTTGAATTGCTCGAACAAGACAATTTATTAACCGTTGCCGAAGAAAAAATTCCATATTTCTTTGCCGTCAAAGCCGACGACATCGGTAAAATCGAATCGCCTGTTAAAGAAAGCGAATGGAAACTCTTTCTGCTTGAAATTGCGCGTCAAAATAATTGCACTTTAACCCAAGAATCTGTCAATCAAATCTCCAAATCTCTCCACAAAAAATTTCCGCAATCCTTGCGCGAAGTTTTTGCACAAGATTTTGCCAATAATGGTGTCGCTTACAGCAAACTTTTGTTAGCTTTGGTCGGCGATATAAACGCTTCGCAAGCGGAAATTTTGGATGAAATCATTGATGTTTCTCAAAAACAGGACAAATATCAAAATGAAATACGCGAATGGTTCAGAACACTTTTTGAATTGCTCAGAAAACCGCCACCGCCGCCGACTTTGCCAAAATATATTGCCGCCGATAGTTTTCCTTCGCATACAAATTTCTTTACAGGTCGCGGCGATGTTCTCAAAGGTATCAAAGACGAACTCGAAAAAACCAAACGGGCGACTTTGCACGGCATTTCGGGGCTTGGGAAGACTTCGGTTTTGCTTGAATTTGCGAAACGTGCCGAAAATGATTACGAACATATAATTTTTCTTCGCGCTACAAAAGATAATGCGCTCAACAGCTTTGCGCGTTTGGCGGAAAAGGTTGATGAATCAGCCAAAAAACTCGAAAAAGATAACGAAAAAGCGGCAAAATTCAAGACTTGGCTTGAAGAAAATAACGGTTGGCTTTTGCTGATTGACAATGTTGACGTGCCGAGCGAAGTCCGACCGTTTTTGCCTGTTAATCTGCACGGAGATATTTTATCTTCGGGCAATTCGGATGAAATAACAATTCTCGGAAACGAAGTTACGATTAAAAAAATGACTTCCGAAAACGGCGAATTGCTACTTTACCGACGCGCAAAGACGCTTTCGGATTTAACGGACGATGCAATCAAGACAAGATTAGAAAACGAAACGGAAGCGGAACAAATTGCGATTAAAAACATCGTCAAAGAGTTTGACGGATTACCGCTCGCGCTCAATTTGGCGGGCGCGTATATCCATAAATTCAACAAAAAATTTGCCGATTACGAAAATCTCTACAACAAATCAGCACACAAACTTCTCGAAAAACAAGACATCAACGACCAATATCAAAACGATTCGGTTGCTTTGGCTTTTTCACTGGCATTTGAAACAATCGCCAAACCCGCAAACGAAAGTTCCGAAGCAAAAGTTATTGCTCAATCTGCTGTTTCATTTCTTAAAACTGCCTCTTTTTTAAATTCTAAAGAAATTCCTCGAAATATTCTTATATTAATGCTTTATTATCAAGTTGAATTAACAGAACCGATTTTAGAATTTCAACTTTTTCTTGATGAAGTTTACGCTAAAATTGCACAATTCGATTTACTTAAAAAAGATAAAGATAAAAATACTTTTGATATTCATCATTTAGTTCAATTAATCATCAATAACAAAATAGAAACGGATGAAAAACAGGAAATTATTGAGCAGATTTTAAGGGTTTTGTTTGTTATAAAGCCGGAGTATAATTATCAAAATAAAGAAAGTTGCGAAATATATTTCCGCCAAACTGAAACTGCACTCAAAAATGCAGATAAACTTTCTTTGGAAAACGAATTTTCTAAATATCTATTCAATTTGCTTGGTAATTTTCAAAAACAATTAGGAAATTATCAACTTGCGGAAAAATTTCAATTTAGAAGTTGGAAAACTTCTGAAAAAGTTTATGGCAAAATCCATGAAGAAACTGCTCAAGTATTAAATGATTTATCTGGAATTTATAGTTTGCAAGGCAGATATGATAAAGCTATTAAAACTCGCTTGATTAGTATTGATATTAATAGAAAAATATTTGGAAATGAGCATCCTCGAATTGCAATTGATTTGAGTAGTTTAGCTGATTTATATCGATTACAAGATAGATATGATGAAGCAATCAAAATTTCCGAAGAAGTATTATTTATTGACGAAAAAACTATCGGTAAAGAACATCCTGAGCATGCTAATCACTTGAATAATTTGGCTGTTATTTATAACGAACAGGGAAAATATAAAGAAGCCTCTGAGAAAATGGAAGAAGCCTTGAAGATTGATGAGAAAACTATTGGTAAAAAACATCCTGAATATGCTAACCGATTGAGTAATTTAGCTACGATTTATTATTTCCAAGATAGATATGATGAAGCAATCAAAATATCTGAAGAAGTATTATCTATTGATGAAAAAACTATTGGTAAAGAACACCCTGATTATGCTATTCATTTGAATAATTTGGCTACGCTATATAAATCGCAAAACAGATTTAAAGAGTCAATCAAAAAATATGAAGAAGTTTTACCTATTCTCGAAAGAACCATTGGCAAAAAACATCCTACTTATGCTTCAACTTTGATTAATTTGGCTGGCGTTTATCTTATCTTAGAAAATTATGAAATCGCAGAAAAATTAATTAAGAAAGCAAAACAAATTCAAGAAAGAATTTTAGGCAAAGAACATTCCCAGATAGCTTTTTCTTATGCGTGGTTAGCAAGTTTGCGAATAAATCAAAAAAAATATTCAGAAGCAATTCTATTATTGGAAGAAGCCTTGCGGATGCTGGTTAAATTTTTGGGAGAAAATCATCCTGAGACTAAAACGGTGAAAGGAAATTTGGAATATTGCCGCAATAAAATGAAAGGGGAATAAGTTTTTAGTCGGAGTGCGGGCATTTCTGTCTGCGGGTGTGGAGATTTTTTGTTCAGAGTTCAAAATTCATTTTGATAATCTTCCGAAAAGTTCAAAATAAGTTTTGAACTCTGAACTTAATGTCGCAATTTGGCAAAAGGGGAATGAGTTTTTAGGCTGAATGAGGACATTTTTAGCGGTAGGTGCAGCAGTAATTCTTTTTGGAAACCACAAAATAACACAAAATAACACGAATCAGTTTAACTTGTTTCGTGTTGTTTTGTGTTATTTTGTGGTTTGATTTAGGTTTTTCTCAATGCTTTTGCAAGCTACGATTTTTTTAACGGGAGATAATTCAGTAACTTTTTTTAGCAACCACAAAATAACACGAAATTTCACGAATCAGTTGAACTTGTTTCGCGTTGTTTTGTGTTATTTTGTGGTTTAATTTGATTTTTGTGCAATGTCTTTGCAAGCCGGAATATTTTTAACGGCAAATGTGTCGGTTTTATGTTCAGAGTTCAAAATTTATTTTGAAAATGTGCAGAAAAGTTTAAACTGAAGTTTGAACTCTGAACAGATGTGGCAATTTTGTCGTAAAATCTGCACGCCAAGTTATTTTTCTTGCCAACTTAATCGCTAAACCTGCACATTTAGCGATTTTTCCTGCACGCATAATAATTTTTCTTGCACTCTTAATCATTCTTCCTGCACGCATAATTATTTTTCCTGCAAGTTTAATTATTTTTTCTGCACTCTTAACGATTAAGTTGGCAGATTTTTTTGTTTTTTTAACCACAAAATCACACAAAATTGCACAAAAATCAGATTTTCATTTCATTTGTGTCTTTTTGTGTGGTTTTGTGGTTAAAAAAAATCATCTTTTCAAAAGCAAACTTCATTTATTAATTTTCATCTAACCAAAAGGTCGAAAAAAATTGTTTGAATTTACGATAATTTTGATTTCGGCTTGGTTTTACTTTTCTAATTGTCCCCTTAGACAAGGATTTCTGCAATCTTTATTGCAGCTAAAGAAAGAGAAATTACTATGTCAAAAAAATATTACAAAATGAATCCGGCGGAATTGAGTTTCTTTTTGGGAAATTTTATAACCGTTGCGGACGCAAATAAAGCTGAACTAAATATTACGAGCGCAACGATTACGTCTTTGATTGATGTCAAAACGCTTTTGGACACCAAAATTGCTAATCGTCAAACCAAACAGGAAGAAGCGGTGGCGGCAACTTCGGAAATGAATCAAACCGCCAAAAATGCGGTTGATTTGGTCAGTTTGGTGAACAACAGCGTTAAATCAGACAAAGCCATTCCCGAAAGTTTGATTGAATTGCTCGGTTTAGACCCCGATGACAACAATTTTACGCCGATTGTGCCGCTTGCGCCGACTGATTTGGTCGTCGAAGGTCGTTCAAACGGCATCAATTATCTGCGTTGGAACAATGGCGGCAACAAACCGCGTATAACATATATCGTCGAAGCAAAAATCGGTGAGGCTTTGGTTTATTCGTTTGTCAAAGCCACGACGAAAACGCGCTTTGAACATAAAAATCAAATGCCCGGAGTTCGTGCTTTTTACCGCGTCAGAGCCGTTCACGGCGATTTGGAAAGCCCGAATTCAAACGAAGCCGTGGTTTATAACTAAAATTTTTATCAACCACAAAAAAACACGAAACGGCACGAAAGATTTTGATTTCTTTCGTGTCTTTTTGTGTGTTTTCGTGGTTATTTTATTTTCCAGTTCTGATAAAATAGAACTTCGAGCATTAAATTTATGAGAAAACTATCCATTTTTATTATCGCCTTGGCAATTTTTGTGCTGAATGCTTGTCATTCGGAAAATGATGGACATAATCATTCGCCGAAGACCAACACGAATACCGCAAAAACCGAAAATCCTTCGACATATAAAGGCTTTCGTGCCGAATTAAAGAGCGAACCGGCGGAGATTGTGCCGAATCAGCCTGTAAAATTGACAGTTACGATTAAAGATGAAGCCGGAGCAATCGTTAAAGATTTGCAAATCGTTCACGAAAAACCGCTTCATTTTTTGATTGTGTCCGATGATTTGGCGGAGTTTTATCATATTCATCCCGAACCGCAAGCCGATGGAACTTTAGTGGCAGATTTTACTTTCCCGAAAGGCGGAAAATATTTTGCGTTTGCCGATTATACGCCGAAAGGTGCAACGCAAATTGTTGATCGTTTGCCAATTGAGATTGATGGCGCACAGAGAACGCCCGAACCGCTCAAAGCAGACGCGAAATTGGAGAAAACCCAAGAAAATCTGCGCGTTGTAATGAAGCCGGACGCGGAAATTGAATCGAATAAAGAAATGATGCTCAATTTTATGGTAATGGATGCGGCGACAAATAAACCTGTAACCGATTTGGAAAACTATCTCGGCGAAAAAGCGCACTTTGTCATCATTTCAGAAGACTTAAAAGATTTTGTTCACGCGCATCCGATGTCGGGTGATAACATTAAATCGAGTGAACATAAACACGACGAAAAAATATCGGCAAATGCAGAAATGCCAACCGTTTCGGCGCACGTTACTTTTCCAAATGCCGGACTTTACAAAGTCTTTGTCGAGATAAAACGCGCCGGAAAAGTTATGGCAATTCCCTTTGTCGTGAATGTTAAGCAAGGAAAAACCGATAAAATTTTAACCGACGCAAAAATTCCCGCAGGTTATTACAAAATTACGGTCAGCAAAGACGGTTTTGCCCCTTCGGAAGTAAATTTAAGCGGCGATAACGGTGTGAAATTAGCTTTTTTGAGAGTTGATAAAGAAAATTGCGGCGACGAAATTGTTTTCAAAGATTTGAATATTCGCAAAAAACTTCCCGTTGGCGAAGTCGTTACGGTTGAAATTCCCAAAGACACAAAAGGCGAAATAAATTTCTCGTGCGGAATGGATATGATGAAAGGCAAAATCGTTGTTCAATAAATGGAAAATGAGACTTTAAAAATCAATTACGAACTCAGCGTAAAAGAATTTCGCAAGATTTGGTTCGAGATGTTCAAAAGAGGAATTCCAAACATACTTGCGTTTTGGGGAATTATTGCTTTGATAAGCCTTTTTGGGCTTTTGTTGCCCGAAATGAAAGCTATATTTTTGATTATCTTGCTTTCCAGTTTGGCAATTCTAATTACCTCAAGTGCTTTGAGTTATCAAGCCTTTATGAAAACTGCCAATCATCAATTTTTGTCGCTTTCTAAAGAAGAAAGACAAATTGAACTGAGTTTTGAAAGAAATGCTAATGGTTTTAATTGCAAAAATGGTAAAAATTACAGCTACATTTCTTGGGAATCTATCAAAGGCATTGATGAATTTAAAGACTCATTAGCACTTAATACCGCCGGAAGTTCGCTTCAAATTCCTAAATCTGCATTTCAGAGCAATTCTGATTTAGAATTGCTCAAAATTTTGATTACGGCGAATGTTTCGGAAAATGTGAAGCTATTAAATTAAAAAAATGAATCAAAACCTCGTCCAACTCGGCAGAAAAAAACCGAAAGCGGAAGATTTTCAGACGTTTGTTGATCCGGTTTGCAAAATGCTCGTGCAACCGCAGAGTGCCGCCGCGAAGTTTGATTATAAAGGTGAAACTTTTTATTTTTGCGCGGTCGGATGTCAGAATAAATTTCGCCAAAATCCCGACAAATTCTTACAAAAAGATATAAAACCAGAACCGATGACCAATTCGGAAGCGGAATATACTTGCCCGATGGACCCGGAAATCGTGCAAATTGGTCCCGGAATTTGTCCGAAATGCGGAATGGCACTCGAACCGATGATTATTTCTTTGGATTCTGCGCCTGACCCCGAATATTTGGATATGAAACGGCGTTTTTTAATCAGCGCGGTTTTGACTTTGCCTATTTTTGCGTTGGCAATGGCGGAAATGTTGCCGAATTTTCATCAAATAATCTCTGCGAAAACATCTGTTTGGATTCAATTTATACTTTCCGTGCCGGTTATTTTATATTGCGGCTTTCCTTTTTTCGTCCGCGCCGTTCAATCCGTGAAAAATCTTTCGCCGAATATGTTCACGCTCATCGGAATCGGCACGGGCGCGGCTTTTTTGTTTAGTTTGGTTGCCTTGTTTGCGCCGCAAATCTTTCCCGTTTCGATGCACAACGCGCATACGCATAACATCGCGGTTTATTTTGAATCGGCGGCGGTGATTATCACACTCGTTTTGCTTGGGCAAGTTCTCGAATTAAAGGCGCGGGCGCAAACTTCTTCGGCAATTAAAGAACTTTTAGGACTTGCGCCGAAAACTGCGACCGTTTTGTTTGAAGACGGCACTGAAGCGGAAATTCCGCTCGGAGATTTGCAGGAAGGCGCGGTTTTGCGTGTCAAAGCCAACGAAAAAATTCCGACTGACGGCGTGATTTTGGAAGGCGAAACTTCCATTGATGAATCAATGGTTACGGGCGAACCGATTGCCGTCGAAAAAAGTGTTAATGACAAAGTTATCGGCGGCACAATCAATACCAATCGGGCGTTTTTGATGAAAGCGGAACGAGTCGGAAGCGAAACTTTGCTGGCAAATATCGTCCGAATGGTCGGCGAAGCGCAAAGAAGTCGTGCGCCGATTCAAAAATTGGCGGATGTCGTTTCGGCGTATTTCGTTCCGGCGGTGATTTTGGTTGCGATAATCGCTTTTTTGGTTTGGTTTTTTGTCGGAAATGTCGGTTTTGCAATCGTTTCGGCAGTTTCGGTTTTAATTATTGCTTGTCCGTGCGCTTTGGGTTTAGCTACGCCGATGTCGATTATGGTCGGCACGGGAAAAGGTGCGAAAAACGGCGTTTTAGTTAAAAAAGCTGAGGCTTTGGAAGCATTTGAAAAGGTTAATTTGTTGGTCGTGGACAAAACGGGAACACTCACAGAAGGAAAACCTGCGGTTCAAAGCATAATTACGAATTACGAATTACGAATTACGGAAAATGAAGTTTTGCAATATGCTGCGAGTTTGGAAAAATCGAGCGAACATCCGTTGGCTTCGGCAATAATTAAAGCGGCGGAAGAACGAAATTTGGAGTTTTTGAAAGTTACCGAATTTCAATCTGAAACAGGCGTTGGAATTTCGGGCAAAATCAACGGAAAATCCGTCAAAATCCAAAAGCCAAAGACCAAAAACCAACAAATAGAAGATTTACAATCGCAAGGACAAACCGTTGTCGAGATTTTTATTGATGAAGAATCGGTCGGATTTATCGTTATTGCGGATAAAATTAAAGATTCAGCTTTAAAAGCAATCAAAGAACTGCAAAAACAAAACATCGAAGTCGTAATGATGACCGGCGACAACGCGAAAACTGCGGAATTTGTCGCAAAAAGTTTGAATATTTCACGAGTTTTTGCAGAAGTTTTACCTTCGGAAAAAGCCGAAAAAGTTTCAGAATTGCAAAAGAAAGGAAAAATTGTCGCTTTTGCAGGCGACGGCGTGAACGACGCGCCCGCATTGGCGCAAGCAGATGTCGGTTTGGCTTTTGCTTCGGGAACAGATGTCGCCATCGAAAGTGCGGACATCACTTTATTAAAATCAGACTTAAACGGCATCATAAAAGCGCGAAATTTATCAATTGCGGTGATGAAAAACATTCGTCAAAATCTATTTTTCGCCTTCTTTTATAACATTTTAGGCGTTCCGATTGCCGCCGGAATTTTGTTTCCGATATTTGGGATTCTTTTGTCGCCAATGATTGCTTCGGCGGCAATGACTTTCAGTTCCGTTTCGGTTATTATGAACGCTTTGCGGCTTAGAAATTTGAAACTTTAAAACATTTTGCCTGCGAAACATACGAAAAAAACGAAAAAAGAGTTTTCGATTTATTTTTCGTTTCTTTCGTATGTTTCGCAGGCAAATAATCTTATGAACAAAATAGCTTTAGCAATTCACGGCGGCGCGGGAACGATTTTGCGAAGTGAAATGACTGCCGATTTGGAAGCCGAATATCGCGGCGGTTTGGACAATGCTTTACGAAAAGGTTTTGAAGTTTTGCAAGCCGGTGGTTCTGCGCTCGACGCGGTTGAAATCGCGGTCGTTGAATTGGAGAATTTTCCGCTTTTTAATGCCGGAAAAGGCGCGGTTTTTACGCACGAAGGCAAAAATGAAATGGACGCTTCGATTATGGACGGCAAAAATTTAACTGCCGGAGCGGTCGCGTTCGTCAAAAACGTCAAAAATCCGATAAAATTGGCGCGTCTTGTGATGGAAAAAACCGAGCATCTTCTGCTTGCAGGCGACGGCGCAAACGAATTTGCCAAACAAATGAATGTTGAGTTTGAATCGGACGAATATTTTTACACCGAACATCGTTATCAACAACTCTTAAAAGCAATCGAAGAAAATCGTATCCAATTAGATCACGCTTCAAGCGCAAAACCAATCGGAACAGTTGGCGCAGTTGCGTGTGATTCTAACGGAAATGTCGCCGCCGCAACTTCGACGGGCGGAATGACAAATAAAAAATTTGGCAGAATTGGCGATACGGCAATCATCGGCGCAGGAAATTACGCTTCAAACGAAACGTGCGCCGTTTCATGCACCGGACACGGCGAATTTTTTATGATTGGTGTAACCGCTTATGATGTGGCGGCGCGTATGAAATATAAAAGTTTGAGTTTAAGCGAAGCATCTGCCGAAGCACTTGAACATCTCACAAAAATCGGCGGCGAAGGTGGTTTTATTGCCGTTGATTCTGCCGGAAATGTAGTTTTGCCGTTCAATTCGGACGGAATGTATCGCGGATTTATAACCGCGAGTGGTGAAGTGAAAGTCGAGATTTACAAATAACTCAAAGTATTTTCTAACCACAAAAAGGCACAAAAAAACACGAAAATTAAGTTAAAATATTTTCGTGTTTTTTTGTGTCTTTTTGTGGTTAAATTTATCAACTAACCTTCCGCTTTTGATTGCAAAAACATATCGCGGTATTCCTGAACGTAGCTAATATCTTCCGGCACTAAATCGGCGAGAGTTACGACAAGTTCGTTTTTCCGTGCTGATTTTATGGCGTGATGAATTGCTTCACGTCCGTCGGGAATAAGACGAACTTGCGGCGATTTTTCGCTTTGGGCGATGCCTTCTTGGAGAAGCGTAACCATTTCTTCGGGTTCGCGTCCGCGCAGATAATTTCCGCGTCTGATGATAATTCTTTCAAACGTATCGGCGGCGATTTTTCCGAGTTCGCGGATGTCGTCGTCACGTCGGTCGCCCGTTCCATTGATGACGCAGGTTCGATGTTTATTGGGTAATTTTTTGACAAAGTTAGCTAATCCCATCAAACCTGCCGGATTATGTGCGTAATCCATCAAAACGGTCGTGTCGCCGATTTCGATGAAGTTCAAACGTCCCGGAGTTTGCGCTGTTCCGGCGTTAAATGTTCGCAACCCGCTGCGAATATCTTCGAGTGAAACGCCGTGAACGAAACAAGCAAGCGTTGCCGCCAAGACGTTTTGAATCATAAATTCAGCACGTCCGCCGTAGGTCAGAGGAATGTTTATCGCTTTTTCGATGCGAACCTTCCATTTGCCTTTGAGAATCGTTACATAACCGTTTTCATAAACACACGAAACTCTGCCGCGACGCGCTTGGCGTTCGATGTTCGGATGATTTTCGTCCATCGAAAAATAAACCAAATGCCCGTCAACGAGTTCCTTCATTTGATAGACATTTTCGTCTTCGGCATTCAAAACCGCGTAACCTTTTTTGCCGACCGAACGCGGAACGACCGATTTTACACGCGCCAAATCTTCGAGCGTGTTGACATCTTTCAAACCTAAATGATCAGCCGCAACATTTAACACAACGCCGATGTCGCAATGATCAAAACCTAGTCCGGCGCGAATAATTCCACCTCGCGCCGTTTCCAAAACAGCGACTTCTACCGTCGGATCTTTCAAAACTAATTGCGCCGAAACAGGTCCCGTATTGTCGCCCGTTACAATTTGCTGATTTTGAATGTAAGTTCCGTCCGTTGTCGTAAATCCGACGGTTTTTCCGCTTCCGCGTAAAATATGTGCGATTAAACGAGTTGTCGTGGTTTTGCCGTTTGTTCCCGTGATTGAAAAAATCGGAATACGCGACGGACAGCCCGGCGGAAACAGCATATCAATCACATATTCGGCAACATTTCGACCAATGCCTTCGGACGGCGCAAGGTGCATACGAAATCCCGGCGCGGCGTTGACTTCGATAATGCCGCCGCCGTTTTCTTCCAAAGGTTCAGCAACATTCGGTGCCATAACGTCAATGCCGGCAACATCGAGACCGATGATTT
>CALMEH010000105.1 GCA_937863115.1 uncultured Acidobacteriota bacterium | reverse complement strand
TCAGACACCGAAAACGCCGATCTTGCTCGTGAACGCGCCGAACTTGCAGACGATATTGAAAGCGAAAAACTCGAACTGAAAAACATTTATGTCAAACGCGGACTCGAACCGGAATTGGCAAAGGAAGTTGCCGAACAATTAATGAAAAAAGACGCGCTCGGCGCACACGCCCGCGACGAACTCGGAATTTCCGAAATATTTGCCGCCAATCCGATCCAAGCGGCGTTTGCTTCTGCCGGAAGTTTTGCGGTCGGCGCGGCATTACCGATGCTCGTCGCAGTTTTCGTTCCGGTTTCGATGTTGGTTTGGCTCGTTTCAATAAGTTCGTTAATTTTTCTCGCTTTGCTCGGCGCAGTTGCCGCTAAAACAGGCGGCGCAAGCGTTTTCAAAGGCGCATTTCGCGTAACTTTTTGGGGCGCAGTCGCAATGCTCGCAACTGCGATTGTCGGGGCATTATTCGGGGCGAAAATTTAAAAAATAAAGTAATGCTGAAAATTGATATTCACACACATATTTTGCCGAAAGATATTCCAAAATGGAAAGAAAAATTCGGTTATGGCGGGTTTATTACGCTCGAACATCACAAGCCTTGCTGTGCCAGAATGTTAAAAGACGACGGGCATTTTTTTCGTGAAATCGAGTCAAATTGTTGGTCGGCGGAAAAACGAATCGAAGAATCAGACGCGCAAAACGTCAATGTTCAAGTGCTTTCGACTGTTCCCGTAATGTTTAATTATTGGGCAAAAGCCGAAGATTGCGCCGAAACTTCAAAATTTTTAAATGATGGAATTGCCGAAATTGTTGAAAAATATCCACGCAGATTTATCGGTCTCGGAACAGTTCCGCTACAAGACGCAAATCTTGCAATTAAAGAACTTGAACGATGCAAAGAAATGGGTTTGGTCGGCGTGCAGATTGGCTCGAATGTTAATCAAAAAAATCTTGGCGAAGCGCAATTTCTCGAATTCTTTCAATCGTGTGAAGAACTTTCGATGGCAGTTTTCGTGCATCCGTGGGAAATGATGGGCGAAAAAGATATGCAAAAATATTGGTTGCCGTGGCTCGTCGGAATGCCGGCGGAAACTTCGCGGGCTATTTGTTCGCTGATATTTTCTGGCGTGTTGGAAAAATTGCGAAAATTGCGAATTTGTTTTGCTCACGGCGGCGGTTCATTTCCATATACTTTGGGCAGAATCGAACACGGTTTTGAAGTGCGTCCTGATTTATGTGCGGTTGATAACGAACGAAATCCGCGTGAATATTTGGGCAAATTCTGGCTTGATTCGCTCGTTCACGATGAATTGATGCTCAGAGTTTTAGTCAGAATGTTCGGAGCAAAAAAAATCGCTCTCGGCACCGATTATCCTTTTCCTTTGGGTGAAGAAATCGCCGGAAGTTTAATCGAATCAAGCAGTTTTGACGAAAAAACAAAAGCGAATTTATTGCACGGCGCGGCTTTGGAATGGTTGAATTTAGATTATAAAGATTTTGAATGAAACAAATCGAATATAAAATTAACGCCTCAATTGAAACTGAACAAATTATTGCACTTTACGAAAATTGCGGTTTGCCGCGACCGATCGATGATGAGGCGCGGATTGCCGATATGTTTGCTAATTCGAGTTTGGTAATTAGTGCGTGGTTTGATAAAGAATTGATTGGTATTTCACGTTCGCTGACGGATTTTGTTTGGTGTTGTTATTTGGCTGATCTTGCTGTCCGAAAAGATTTTCAAAAATGTGGAATCGGCAGAAAATTAGTTGAATTAACGCGCGAAGCAGTTAGCGAAAAATCGATGGTTTTGCTGCTTTCAGTCTCGGATGCACTCGAATATTATCCAAAAATCGGAATGGAAAAAGTCGAAAACGGCTTTATTTTCAATCGAAAGAAATAATTTATGAAGTTAAGAATCCGCGAAAATTCAGTTCGATTGCGGCTGACACAAAGCGAAGTTGCCGAATTTGGCGAAAACGGTTTGATTGAAAACAAAACTGATTTCGGCGAAACGGTTTTCATTTACGCCTTTAAATCTTCCGATTTAATAGAAAATCTTCAAGCAAATTTTGAAAGCGGACGCATCGAAATTGTTGTGCCGAAAGCAGTTGCAGAAAATTGGATAAACACGCAGGAAGTCGGTATTTCGGGCGAATTTGAAAAGTTGAAAATTTTAATCGAAAAAGATTTCGTGTGTTTGAGCGTGCGCGAAGGCGAAGACGAATCGGACGCTTTTCCGCATCCAAAAGAGCAAGAATTTAATTGTTAATGTTCCCACAGATTTCGCAGATTTCCGCAGATAATTAAAAAAATCCGCGTCAATCAGCGTAATCTGCGGGAAACAATTTTCAGATTACAAATTACAAATATAATCGTATAAAATATTGATATGAAAGCAATTGTAAAAAGCAAAGCGGAAATCGGTTTGTGGCTCGAAGACGTTCCTGAACCGACAATCGGGATAAATGATGTTTTGATTCGTGTTTTAAAAACGGGAATTTGCGGAACTGATGTTCACATTTGGAATTGGGACGCGTGGGCGCAAAGCACGATAAAAATTCCGACGGTTTTGGGACACGAAATTGTCGGCGAAATTGTCGAGATCGGTTCAAATGTCAACGATTTCGACATCGGCGATATTGTTTCGGTTGAAGGTCATCTGGTTTGCGGACGCTGCCGAAATTGTCTTGCCGGACGGCGTTTCAAATGCGCTCATACGCTCGGTTACGGCGTAAATACGGACGGCGGTTTTGCTGAATTTATGGCTGTTCCATACACGAAAATCTGGAAACATAATCCGAATGTTGATCTGGAGGTTGCTGCGATTTTCGATCCGTTCGGAAACGCCGTTCACACCGCGCTGGCGTTTGAAGTTTTCAGCGAGGACGTTTTGATTACCGGCGCAGGACCGATTGGAATTATGGCGGCGGCGGGGGCGAAACACGCGGGCGCACGGCACACCGTCATCACGGACGTAAATCCCAAACGTTTGGAATTAGCCCGCGCCAACGGCATCGAACACGCGATAAATGTTACGGAAACTTCGATCGCCGATTATCAGAAAAAACTTGGAATGAAAGAAGGTTTCGATGTCGGAATGGAAATGAGCGGCAACGCGCAAGCCTTCCGCGATATGCTCGAAAATATGACGCACGGCGGAAACATCGCATTTCTCGGCATTCCGCCCGAAGAATTTGCAATAAATTGGAAAACCGTCATCTTCAATATGCTCACCGTCAAAGGCATCTACGGACGCGAAATGTATGAAACGTGGTATCAAATGAACGTCCTCACCGAAGGCGGTTTGGACATCTCGCCCGTCATCACGCACCGCTATTCATACAAAGATTTTGCAAAAGGTTTTGAAGTTATGAAAGAAGGAAACAGCGGCAAGGTTATTTTAGATTGGAGCGAAATTTAGTTTTAACTCCACAAATTGCCGAAATTATGTAAAAATTAAATCTATGAATGACCAAATTTTACTTGAAAGAATTACTGTGAACCCAAAAGTTATGGTCGGCAAACCCGTAATTCGCGGAACGCGGTTGACGGTTGAATTTATCTTAAATCTTTTGGCACATAATGCAACAATCGGCGAAATTTTAGACGAATACGACGGCTTAACGCCGGAAGATATTCAAGCCTGTTTGCTTTTTGCGAAAGAATCAATAAGCAAGTCGGAGTTTATGCCGCTTGTTTTGGAAACGGTTTAGATGCGCTTTTTAGTGGACGAATGCACCGGCTCGAAAGTCGCCAAATGGCTTCGTGATGCAAATTACGGAGTCTTCTCCGTTTTTGATGAAGCGCGTGGAATGACCGACAACGAGGTTTTAACCAAGGCTTTTGTCGAAAATTGGATTTTGATAACCAACGATAAAGATTTCGGCGAAATGATTTTTCGTGAACGACGAGGACATCACGGCATTATTTTTATGCGTCTTACCGACGAAAGAGCAATGAACAAAATCAAAGTTTTAGAGCAGTTACTTGAAAATTATGCCGAAAAACTGCCCGAACAATTCGTAACCGTAACCGAAACAAAAGTGCGAATTGCGGGAACGTGATGAATGAAAGAAATTCAAGCGAAGTGATTTTGGATTGGAGCGAGATCTGATGAATGAAGTGTTAATCTGGTCGCTCCAACAGGCGCGGAAACAAACCTTTGCGTTGGTCGAAGATTTGCGCGATGAACAGATGTGTCTGCAAACTTTCGCCAAAGAAAATCATCCGGCTTGGATTCTCGGGCATTTGCTTTTGGGCGATATTTATCTTTTATCAATGCTCAAATCCTCGGAGCTTTCGGCTGATTTTATGGAACTTTTGAGCAAATTCGGACCGAATTCAAATCCGAATTCGAACAGCAAAAATTACGGCTCGAAAGATTTTCTCGTCAAACGATTGACCGAAACAAACTTGCTCAGAACGAACGCGATTCGCAAAATAAAAAATCTCGACAAACCGACACCGGACGTAACATTGGCGCAAACTCAGCCGACAATCGGACATCATTTGCAAATGCTCGTCTTCCACGAAGGACATCATTGCGGTCAAATCGCCGCGTGGCGCAAAGCGCAAAAACTTTCGGCGGTCAAAGGAATTTTTGCGAGTTAAATGTCAGAACCGCTTGCGTTAGCGGGCGGTTAAACTCAATGATTCATATGTTTGGTTAAGTGTTGAAATGCTAAATTTAAACCATCCGCTACCGCAGACGGTTCTGACGTGTGCAATTATGGACAAACTTACTTCAATTTTAGCAGGAGTTTCAGGTGAATATTTTGTTGCCGCTGAACTTTCTCGGCGGGGATTTATTGCTTCTATTTCATTACGAAACATGCGCGGAATTGATATTCTTGCAGCTAATCAAGAAAGTTCTCGCTCTTTCACAATTCAATGTAAAACAAGCCAGAAAAAGAATAAGAAATGGGTTCTTTCAGATAAAAGCGAAACATTTTTTGCTGAAAATCATTTTTATGTTTTTGTAAGTTTTGGAGTATTAGATGAACAACCCGATTTTCATATTGTTCCAAGTAAAGTAGTAGCAGAAACAATTTCTACATCACACCGTGAATGGCTGAACTCTTTAGGAAAATCTGGGTAAAAATTTAATGACAGTTCCATGAGAAATTTTCTTGACAAAGATGATATTTATTTTGGACGTTGGGATTTATTAAAGTGAATTTATATGCATAGCAATATTAAAAATCAATTAGAAAACACAATTAACGAAATCAGAGAAGCTGGACTTTACAAAAACGAGCGCGTGATTGAAAGTCCGCAAGATGCACGGATTGAAGTTTCAAATCGGGAAGTTTTGAATATGTGCGCTAATAATTATCTTGGTTTGAGCGATCATCCGGCGATTGTTGCGGCGGCGCATAAAGCTCTTGATGATTGGGGTTACGGGCTTTCATCCGTCAGGTTTATTTGCGGGACGCAGACGATTCATAAGGAATTGGAG
This sequence comes from uncultured Acidobacteriota bacterium, assembly GCA_937863115.1. Taxonomy (GTDB): domain Bacteria; phylum Acidobacteriota; class Blastocatellia; order Pyrinomonadales; family Pyrinomonadaceae; genus CALMEH01. The sequence goes on along the minus strand of CALMEH010000105.1, from coordinate 3,007 downwards.
TTTAAAATCAGCGAATTTCTCGGCACGGAAGACACGATTCTTTATACGTCTTGTTTCGATGCGAACGGCGGGTTGTTTGAAACGATTTTGTCGGAAGAAGACGCGATTATTTCCGACGAACTCAATCACGCAAGCATTATTGACGGCGTTCGTTTGTGCAAGGCAAGCCGTTTTCGTTATAAAAACGGCGATATGAACGACCTCGAAGCGAAACTGAATGAAGCCGGAAATGCGCGGAATAAAATGATTGCGACCGACGGCGTTTTTTCGATGGATGGATATATCGCAAAACTGGATGAAATCTGCGCTTTGGCGGAAAAATACGACGCGATGGTGATGGTTGACGATTCGCACGCCGTCGGATTTGTCGGGAAAACCGGACGCGGAACACACGAATTTCATAATGTAATGGAAAGAGTTGACGTAATTACGGGAACGCTCGGCAAGGCTTTGGGCGGTGCATCGGGCGGTTATACGTCGGGAAAAAAGGAAATTATCGAACTTCTGCGCCAGCGTTCGCGTCCTTATCTTTTCTCGAATTCGGTTGCGCCGCCAATCGTCGGCGCATCGGTTGCGGCGATTGATATGTTAATTACTTCAACCGAATTGCGCGACAAATTAGCTGAAAATACACGCTTTTTCCGCGAAGAAATTGCCAAAATCGGTTTGGAAGTTTTGCCCGGCGAGCATCCGATTGTTCCAGTAATGTTCGGCGAAGCGATTCCGGCAGTCAAAATGGCGGAAAAACTTCTGGAAAAAGGAGTTTATGTCATTCCGTTTTCGTTTCCCGTCGTCCCGAAAGGCAAAGCGCGAATTAGGACACAAGTTTCGGCGGCGCATTCGATTGAAGATTTGCAATTTGCGGTTGAAAAATTTGCTGAAGCAAAGGCGGAAGTGGGAATTTAAGAATTTTTAGCCTGTGAAACACACGAAAGAAACGAAAAAAATCTTTTAAGTTTTCGCGTGTTTCGTATGTTTCGCAGGCTAAATTCTTATTTCAAATTACTTCCGTTTTTTACCGATTCGTTTGGCGAAATCGGCGAACGGGCTTTTTGGATTTAAATCTTTTGATTTTTTAGTTTTCGTATTTCTTTTCGGTCTCGAATCAGCGATAGTTTCAGTTTTTCGGGAATTTTTTGGTTTATAGTCATCGGTTTTTGTAGATTTGAACGGTTTTTTAGATTTAAAATCTTCGGATTTTGCGCTTCTGAATGATTTTTTCGGTTTAAAATCTTCGGATTTTTCTTTTCTATATGGTCTTTTAGGTTTGAAATCGTTTGAATCTTCAAATTCGCGTTTTCGGCGTGTTGCAGATTTTTTTTCAGGTTCGACTTCCGTGTTTGAAGCTACGCGGATATTGGCGTTTTGGCGGGCGATTCGGGTGCGTTTCATTCGTTCGAGAATTTGCGAAACGAACTGTGTCGGCACATCAACGAGCGTGAAACGGTCATTAACGTCAATCGCACCTATAGATTTGCCGGGAATGTCAGCTTCGTTGGCGATTGCGGCGACAACGTGCCCCGGACTTATTTCGTGACGGCGACCGACATCTATGAAAAGGCGCGTCATTCCTTCTTCCGAAAACGAAAATTGTGCAGGTTTCGGCTCGATTTTGACTTCGAGAGTTTTTTCGCCGACTGCCAAAAACGTCGCGGCGGCGGCGATTTCCGTTGCATCACGCCCGCTTTCATCAATCAAATCTTCGATCAGCGAAAGATATAATTCTAAATTTTGTTCGTCCAATGTTTTTAGAATTCGTTCTTTCAAAATCTGCACACGCCGTGCTGCAACGTCGGCTTGAGTCGGCAATTTCAGCGGTTCGATTTTTTGTTTAGTGTAGCGTTCGATGTCGCGGAGCATTCTTTGCTGGCGCGGCGTAACGAACAAAACCGCTTTGCCGATTCGTCCGGCACGTCCGGTTCGTCCGATCCGGTGAACGTAGTTTTCCGTGTCCGAAGGCATATCGTAATTTATAACCGTCGCAATGCGTTCAACGTCCAAACCACGCGCGGCAACATCCGTTGCAACGACGATTTCGACCGCGCCGCTCTTTAATTTTTTGACGACCGCTTCGCGTTGATTCTGATTCATATCGCCGTGCATCGCTTCCGCCGCGTAGCCACGAGCTTGAAGTTTATCGGTCAGAGCGTCTGCGCCGAGTTTTGTGCGGTGAAAAATTAGAACAGCTTCGCCTGTTGCTGTTTCGGTTTCGAGCAATCTCGTAAGCGCATCGGTTTTTTGATTTTCCGAAACATTGACATAAAACTGCGAAATTGTCGGCACAGTCATCGTTTTTTGCTCGATTTCGATATTGACGGCGTTTTGCAGATATTTTTCGGCAATTCGTTTAACTTGTCGCGGCATCGTCGCCGAGAAAAGCGCGGTTTGGCGCGTTTCGGGCGTGTGCGACAAAATCCATTCGACATCTTCCTGAAAACCCATATTGAGCATTTCATCGGCTTCGTCCAAAACGACCATTTTTAAATTGGAAATATCAATCGTTTCGCGGCGGATGTGATCCATAATTCGTCCGGGCGTGCCGACGACGATTTGCACGCCGCTTCGTAAATGTCTGATTTGTTGGGAAATAGATTGTCCGCCGTAAACCGGCAAAACGCGCACGCGACCGAGATTTTTGGCGTAGGAATGAAACGCTTCGGCGACTTGAATCGCAAGCTCTCGCGTTGGAGTTAAAACGAGTGCTTGAACAACCGATGTTGTCGTGTCAATCTGATGTAAAACCGGAAGTGCAAAAGCCGCCGTTTTGCCTGTTCCGGTTTGAGCTTGACCGATAATGTCTGAACCTTCGAGCAATAAAGGAATTGTTTTTCGTTGAATCGGCGACGGCATTTCGTAGCCTAAATCAGTAATCGCTTTTATTAAATTTTCGTTCAAATCGAATTCGGCAAATGTCGTTTCGATATTTTCTTCTGTTTGCATAATATTGTATAAATTTCAAATTTTATTAAAACAATCAGTTTAGCGTAAAAAAACAAGAATGTAACTA
>CALMEH010000104.1 GCA_937863115.1 uncultured Acidobacteriota bacterium | reverse complement strand
GTAGCTGTTGGCAAAACTTCCGTAAATGGCAATGTTTTCACGCGGTTTGATAACCGCTCCGATTCTGCTTGTAAAAGCCGTTTCGCCGCCCCGTAGGGCAGTTGTGCCGGAAAGTCCTTTGTCATCAAATTTTTCGATCCGTCCGCCGCCGACCAACTGAAAATATTTGTTCACTTCAACCTGATCTTGAAAATAAAATCCCAAACGGCTCGGTTCCGCTTTATCGTCATTTATCAGCGAAAGTGTGTAATTTAAACGATTTGCGATGCCATAGACGGGATTAAAAATATCAATATTCGGCACGCCGATTCTGGCGCGGCGGAAAATAAATTGATGGTCTTGCGTGTAATATTCCGTCCCTAAATTAAGCGTGTGTCTGCCGAAACCTTTAGTTTCAAAAGGCTTGAAAAAATTCGCGGTAAAACTCCAATCAGTGTTTGTGCGAATTTGGTCTCGATATTCACGGGTTAAAGTTCTATTGTCAGCTAAAAATGCTCGCGGTTCGTGATAGTTTTCAGCGCGGTCATTAGTCAAATAACGAAAAGTCGCTTCAAAGCGGGCATTTTTCCAGAAATCCTGTGTCAAATTTGCTTGAAAAACATTGGCATCGAGTTTGACGAAATCGTTTCTTTCGGTTGCCGTAAAAGAAATATCCGTCAAAAAATTACCTTCGGCATCAACCGGAACTCCGCGCAGGCGATGTCCGCGCTGAAATTGGCGAATGTATTCATATTCGATGTTGACGCGGGTTTGGTCTGTCCGTTGCCACAGCAAATTGGTGATGTAATTTTGATTTTTCAAACCGGCATGGTTGCGAAAACTGTCGCGTGATTCGACAAAAGTTGCCAAGCGCGAATAAAAATTTCTTCCAAGCGGAATACTGAAATCAAAATTTCCCGCCCCCAAACCGTATTCGCCAAAACGCAGTCCAGCCGAGCCGTCCAAAACTGTTCGGGGCTTTTTGGTGATGAAATTAATCACGCCGCCCGGTTCGGATGAGCCATAAAGCACCGATGCCGGACCTTTCAAAACTTCGATTCTTTCAATATTGGAAAGCCGTAAAATGCTGGTCGAAAAGCCGGAGTTGTTGACATCGCCTTCTAAACTTCCATAGGGATTTCCGCGAACTCCATTGAAAAGCGTCTCGCGTTGGGTAAAGCCGCGAAAGACTACCGCGCTGTAAGTCGTTTGGTTCAATCCGGCGACATTTTTGTAAATATCGGTAACATCAGTTGCCGAACGGTCAGCAATCATCTGCGGCGAAATCGAAGTAATTGATTGCGGTGTATTAATCAAAAGAGTCGGAATTTTTGTCGCTACGGTCGTATTGTCCGTGTGATATTCGCTGATTCGTCCGACCACATTAACCGTTTCGCTTAAAGTTTGAACACTCAAATCAAACGAATTTTCTCCGTTGGATACAGAAATTTTTTTTGATTGCGGTAAATATTCATTGCTCGTAATTATTAAGTTATACTCACCCGGCGCAATGCCGTTTAATGCAAAACTTCCGTCTGATGCGGATAGAGTTTTGCTTGGCGTTCCTTCAAGCGAAACCGATGCGCCGACAACAGCTTTGCCTTCGGAGTTTGTGATTTTGCCCTTGATTGTTCCGCTTTGTGCAAAAACAGAAGGCGAAAATATGCTGATAATAAGCATAAAAAATAATGTTATTTTCATATAGTTAATTGCGAATATGTTCTAAATAAATTTGTTCCAAATCAGCGTGTCCAATTTCGTCGGTATTCATTTCCGCGACCAATTTTCCGTGTTTCATAATGCCGATTCGTGTGCCGGTTTCTTTGGCTCTGAATAAATCGTGTGTTGCCATCAGAATTGCCACACCTTGATTGCTTAGATTTTTTAAGAGTTCCGAAAATTCGTTGGAAGCACTTGGATCTAAACCGCTTGTCGGTTCATCTAACAGCAAAATTTCAGCTTTTTTGGCAACTGCCAGAGCGATTCCAACTTTTTGGCGCATACCTTTGGAATAAGTCGAAACGCGGTTTTCGATGACTTCAGCCGACAATCCGGAATCTATCAAAAAGCCGCGCAAATCGTCTTTGGTGTAATCGATTTTTCCCGCCAATGAGGTGAAATATTCCAAATTTTCCAAGCCGCTTAAATTGCCGTAAAGATTTACTTGTTCGGGAATATAAGCGATAAATTTTTTGGTTTCAAGAGAGTTTTTAGTAACGTCCAAATCTTTTATTTTGGCTTCGCCGCCGTCCGGTGCGATAAAGTTCAAAAACAGATTGATAGTCGTTGTTTTGCCTGCCCCATTTGCTCCTAGGAGACAATAAATTTCCCCTGCTTCGATGCGTAAATTTAGCTTGTCAAGAGCTTTTGTGTCGTTGTAATTTTTTGATAAACTGATTGCTTGCAACATTTTATAAACCTAAAGCCAACATAATGCCGATGGTTTTATTTAGTAAATTTTATGGAATCCTCTGCGATATTTTAGAATCTCGCACTTATTTGAAAAAAAGCTAGAGGTTTTCAATGAAAGGAATTTTTTTGATGTTCAAAGGTATGAATAGGTATCTGAACCGCGATTTATCCGATAGCAAAAACGCATCGGAATTCACGCGATGAGAAAGTTTTTTTATGAAATTATTAAAAATCACTAGTTTAATTATTTTTTTGGCGGCGGCATTTCAAATCGAAGCTCAAAAACCGAAAACTTATGCGCCCGAACTTACGGGCGGTGTCAGTTGGTTGAACACGGACAAACCTTTGTCGCTTGCTGCGCTCAAAGGCAAAGTTGTTTTGCTCGATTTTTGGACTTACGGTTGTATAAATTGCATCCATATTTTGCCGGATTTGCGGCGTTTGGAAGAAAAATATCCGAATCAATTGGTCATTATCGGGGTTCATTCGGCGAAATTCGACAACGAAGGCGACACGGAAAATATCCGCAAAATTATTGTCCGCTACGACATCGAACATCCGGTCGTGAACGATGCGGATTTTAAGATTTGGAACGCTTATAAAATGATTGCGTATCCGGGTTTGGTGTTGATAAATCCGAACGGAGAAATTGTCAATCGTTGGTTTGGCGAAGGGCAATTTGACGAAATCGGCGCGGAAATCGAAAAAAATGTCAACGAATTTCGCGCCCGCGGCGAATTGCGCGAAACGCCGCTCAAGTTTGCTTTAGAGAAAGCCAAAATTGGCGATTTACCGCTCGCATTTCCGGGCAAAGTTTTGGCGGACGCGAAATCGAATCGGCTTTTTATTTCCGACACAAATCATAACCGCATTGTTATCACGGATTTAAACGGAAAATTTCAAGATGTAATTGGCAAAGGTAAAGAAAATTTAAATGACGGAAATTTTCAAACCGCAACTTTCAATCGTCCGCAAGGTTTGGCTCTGGACGGCGAAAATCTTTATGTTGCGGACACAGGAAATCACGCAATTCGGCGCATAAATTTAAAATTGAAAATGGTCGAAACCGTTTCCGGCAACGGCAAACAAGCGGCATTTCGCACGAAAGGCGGCGACATAAAAACTTCTTTAAGTTCGCCTTGGGATTTGGTGAAAATCGGTAATTCGCTTTTTGTCGCAATGGCTGGAACGCATCAGATTTGGCGTATTGATTTTGACAAACAAATCGCGCAACCTTTTGCGGGTTCAGGTGCAGAATCACGAACCGACGGAACACTTGGAATGTCCGCTTTCGGACAACCTTCGGGCATTGTTTCCGACGGCAAAAATCTCTACATTGCAGACAGCGAAACGAACATAATTCGACAAATTAGTGTGCAAAATCAAACGGTTGAAACTCTGGCGGGCGGCGATTTATTCGTTTTCGGCGATGAAGACGGCGAAGGCGACGAAGTGCGTTTTCAACATCCGTTGGGAGTTGAGATGTATAACGGGAAGGTTTTAATTGCAGACACTTACAATCATAAAATAAAAATTCTCGATCCGAAAAATCAAACGGTCAAAACGCTTTTCGGCACAGGAAAATCAGGTCAAACCGACGGCAAAAATGCGACATTTTACGAACCTGCGGGATTGAGTTTGGCAAACGACAAATTGTTTATCGCCGATACGAACAATCACGCAATTCGCGTCGTTGATTTGAAAACGAAATTGGTTTCAACACTCAAAATCGAAGAATTAACGCCGCCAAAATCAGACGAAAATGAAATTGCCGAACCGAATTTTTCCGTCATAAAATTTCAGCCGCAGGAGATTTTATCAAACAGCCAAAGTTCGTTGATTTTTAATTTGCAATTCCCTGAAGGTTATCATCTTAATCAAAACGCGCCGAATCGTTATGAAATCACAAGCGAAAAAGGCGATATTATTATAATTGCCAACGCCAAACAAAAATTCAACAGCGTTCCCCTAATTGTTCCGTTTGAAACCTTTCAAAATGGCGCAATTGTTTTAAAAGCAAAACTAAACATTTATTATTGCCGCGAAGACAACACCGGCGTTTGTTTGATAAAAACTGTGCAATGGGAAATTCCGATTAAAATTACGGACAAGAAAACTGCCGCAAATAAAATCGAAATCAGCGAAACTTTAAGGTTAAACTAAGAGAAATTATCAACAGATGAACACAGATAAACACAGATTTTTTTTCTGATCTTAACTGTGTTCATTTGTTTTCATCTGTGGATAATTCTTCTCCTTCGTGATTTAATTTTTGTAATGAATACGCTCAATTCGGCATCGCTGATAAATTTGCTCGGCTTTACGGTCGGGGTTGCGCTTTATTTTTTGCTTTTAGCGATGGTTTTGCGGCATCGAAAGCCGAAAACGGTTGATTTCTTGTTATTGACTACTTCAATTTTGGGGCTTTTGTGGAATGCCGGCGAGCTTTTTGAATTTATTCGGCGCGATTTCGGACAGATTCAGACTTTGCCTGTTTTGCAGGCTGTTTCTTATTCGGCACTCGGGTTTTTGCCGTCAGTCGTGGTTTATTCGGCTTGGAAAAATGCCGGATTTGAAAACAATTTCGTCCGGTTTCTGACGTTTTTTGCTTACGGTTTGAGCGCGTTTGCGAGCATTTTGCATTTTTATTCGGCGATTGCTTTCGGAACTGCGCCTTCAGATTCGGCATTGCGAATTTTGACTTTCGGTGCGCTTGCGCTTCTTGTCGGTTTATTGATTTTTAAATTTCGGCAAACGCTTGAAAAGAAAGCGGTTTGGATTACGGCGTTGCTGATATTTGCAGTTTCGGCTTTGCATCTTTCGAGCGAAAAGGAAGAAAGTTCTTTGATTGTCGAACTCGTCGCGCATCAATCTTCGTTGCCGTTGGCTTTGGCGATTTTGCTTCAAGATTATCGCTTTGCATTTGCCGATTTGTTTCTCAAACGTGCGTTTTCACTGCTTTTATTGGCGGCTTTGGCGTTTGGTTTGTATATCTTACTTGCAGTTCCGCTTCTCGCGTGGCACGAAACGCACGACCGAAATGATGTGCAAGCCGCCGTAATCGTAATGATGCTTTGGATGACGACCGCGCTTTGTTATCCGTCGCTTCATAAATTTGCGGTTTGGTTTGTTGACAAGATTATATTGAAACGCAGATGGATACGAGCGCGGTTTTGGATGAAACCTGCAAAAAGTTAAAAATTGCTTTAACGGCTGGTTCGGCGAATTGGAAGGAATTAACGGAAAGCGAAAATGTTTTACCGAATGTTAATTTGGAGGCAAACAATGCGTTGATATTTGTTCCCACGGCAGAAAAACCGTTTTATGAAATCGAACTGAAAAACTTCGCCGGCGGACGAAAACTGCTTTCCGATGAAATTGAGATGCTCGAACAAGCCGCACTTCTCGCGGCGCGAAAAGTTGACAATTTGCGCGTTTCAAACGAACGCCACGCACAAGAATTGCAAGCACAAAAATTCAGCAAACTTACGACAGAAGCCCAACTTACAGCACTTCGCGCCCAAATTAATCCACATTTTTTATTTAATGCACTGACAACAATCGGTTATCTAATTCAAACCACTCCCGAAAAAGCGTTTTCGACGCTGATGAAATTAACCCAACTTTTGCGCGGAAATTTGCGTTCAACAGGCGAATTTACAACACTCGGAGAAGAAATAAAATTGATTGAAAATTATCTCGAAATCGAAGAAACAAGATTTGAAGAACGCTTGAAAATCAAAATAAACGTGCCGCAAAATCTGCGAAAAATTCGTGTTCCGGCTCTGATTCTGCAACCTTTGGTCGAAAACGCCGTAAAACACGGAGTTTCAAAATCAAAATTGGGCGGCACCGTTGAAATTTCGGCAAGACTCGAAACTGAAATGGACAAAGTTTTTCTGAAATTGAAAGTTACAGACACAGGCGCGGGCGTTGATTTCGCCAACTTGGAAAAATCGCGTTTGGAAGGTTTGGGATTGAATAATATTGAGCAAAGATTGGTTTCGTATTACGGCAAATTATCGGTTTTAAAAATTGTAAGCACAGCGGGAATAGGAACGACCGCAGAAATAAAAATTCCGTTTTCGGAAACCGATTTGTCAATTTTTGAACTGCAACCACGCAAAATGTAGAAAAATCATAGATTATGAATAAATTGAGAACTATTATTGCAGACGATGAGCGTCCGGCGCGTGAATTTTTGAAGTCGGTTTTACGCGAATTTGAAACGGTCGAACTCGTCGGCGAAGCAGAAAACGGTGCGGAAGCCGTCGAAATCATTAAAAAGCTAAAGCCGGATTTGGCTTTGCTAGATTTGCAGATGCCGGAAATTACGGGCATCGAAGCAGTCAAACTTCTGAGAAAATCACAAATGCCGCTCGTCGCATTTGTAACCGCGTTTGATGAATTTGCGATACAGGCTTTTGAGGTTGGCGCGGTTGATTATTTGCTTAAACCTGTTGAAAAAGCTAGACTTGCGGAAACTTTGCAACGCGCCGCAGAGCGTTTGGAGCAAAAAGATTTTCGGGAAATCGAAGCGGAAAAACTCAAAAAAGCCGCCGAAATTTATGATGAAGCTGTGCGTCCGGCGTTTCTCGAAAGAATTCCGGTCAAACAAAACGAAGAAATTTTGCTTGTTCCCGTGCGCGAAATTGCTTCGATAATTGCCGACGGCGAATTGCTTTTTATTACGAATTATCAAAATAAACGCTTTGTCATAAATCACCGCTTAAAGGATTTGGAAACTCGGCTCGCGCCCGCAAAATTCATCCGCCTTTCGCGTGGTGCGCTCGTTAATCTCGAATTAATTAAAAAAATCTCGCCGATGCCCGGCGGAACTTATCAAATTTCGTTGAAAAACGGACAAGAAATCACTTCCAGTCGTCTGCAATCGAGGATTTTGCGCGAAAGGTTTTTCAAATTATAAATTCCAAACATTGTTATCTTTGAACTTCGGTTTTTTTATTGACAGTTGTCGAATCACAAACACATCCGCGAATTGTATCGCCTTTAATTCTGGCTTGACAACAATGGTCAATGCCGTTTCGTAATTGGAGCGAGGTGTCGAGCGAAAAATCTTTTTCCGTGCCGGAAAGCGTTCTTATAAATGCTCTGTCACTTCGCGGATTTATGTTTTTAAACCAAAACTGATTGTCTCTCTCGTTTTCGCAGGGTGAAGAATAAGTCTCGAAAAAATTGCTAAAAGCAATATGTTGTTTGACTTCCGCAGCCGCGTGGCAGGAAATACATGAAAAAATCGGGTTATCAATCGGACCGTTCAGGCGGTCTGCGCCTTCGACCAATTCTACATTTTTCAAGTATTGATTACATCCAAAATGTTGGGCGAAAGGTAATTTGCTGTCAACTTCTTTAAATGATTCAGATTCATTGTTGCCAATTGTCAAGCCGATTGGAGTCATTTTGAGCCAACCGCTATCAATCGGCTTTGTCGGCGAGTAATTCATCAACGCTGTATTGTTGACATTATAAACAAATGAGCCGTAAATCCAACCAGTCGGGGCAATGTCCTCGCGTTCTCGCACGGCGACATCAATTTGAAACAAACGCATTTCACTGAGTTTACGTTTGTCCGCATTGATTTCATTATTTTCTTTAAGTTCGTTAATATGTGCATTCCATGTAACACTGCCTTTGACAATCGGTTGATTAATTGCGTCAGTGAATATTAATTTGATGACGACCGTTCCTTCCGGGAATCCTTCTTTTGGAAAATTAGCGGCATCGGGGTGTTTATTTGGACGCTTTATGTCGAGTTCAGGGTTATACATTTCTCGCCAAACTTTGCCGATATAAAATCCGCCAGGCGCATTATAAAAGCTGACCGCCCAATTTTGAATCGTCCGGTTTTTTTCATCAAAACATTTTTTTGCACCCAACAAAACTTCCAAACAAGCCCGACGTTCTCTGGTTAATCCGTGAACAAATTCCCGCCCCGTTGCGCCATAGTGCATCCACGGCGCGTGATACCAATTTCGCACCCTGTTTTTTTGAACTTCAAAATTTTCTTCGAGATTTCCTTCATATCCATAGTTTAAAACTGCCATCAGA
>CALMEH010000103.1 GCA_937863115.1 uncultured Acidobacteriota bacterium | reverse complement strand
ATCCGCGACAATCGCTATAAAACCCGCGTCGAAGATATTTCCGAAGCGATTATCGGCGCAAAACGAATGGCTTTGAGCGACGAAGAACCGGAAAAGATTTTAGATTTTATTGCTCTAAAAGCTGTTTCCGGCTTCTCGCCATCAGGAGAAATTACGGCAGAAAAACACACGGAAGCGGCACATCTGCGCTGATGTCGAATTGCCGAAAAAATTGTCAGGACACGGTAACCGATTTTATTTCAATCGCAAAGGTCTTGTTTTTTTTGAAATCAAAGCCTGTTTGTTCAAGTATTTCTGTGAATTCCGAGTATTTTTCTTAATCAATCCCAAATACCTTTGCCGCCGTTTGCCCGTTTCCATTGGTCATCTACGCGCTGATGCGTTCCCTTCAAATGCGGAACAATATTGGCGACGGTTTGGGCGAAAATATTGCCCATTTCTTCAAAAAATGAACTGTAAATATTCAGCAGAGGAATTCTTTTGGTTATTTTTCCCAAACTTTTGAGTGCCGAGCCATAAACTTTCGCTTCGCCGAGTGGATCTTTGCCGGGAATAAAACGCGAAGCGTCTTTGACCGTATTGACAAAAGTCCAAATATCGTCCAAGGCATCGTAATAATCGAGCGGTTTCGAGATAATGTCTTTTACATTGCCGAGTTTTCCTCTGAGCGCGGAAGTTTTTTCCGCGTAATCGGTCATATAAGTTCCGTATTCCGCGCCCTGCATCACCGAATCGAGCGTATCCAAACCGCTAATCAGCGTTTCTACGTCCTGCCGCAGTTCGCCCGAAGTTATCCGATGCCACGCTTCATTGCGTCGTTCTAATTGCTTTTTCATCGCGTAAGTTCCGGTTGCAACTGCTCCAATATCTTCTAAAAATCCCATAATTTTCTCGCTTAAAATTCATTAACGGTTTGAAATTTCGCTTCTTTTTCCGATTGCAATTTTTCAAATGCCGAACCACCTTTCAATCTGATAAGACATTTCGGGAAAAACATTTCAGATTTTTTTTTCCGCAAAAAAAACCGCGAAGAGAATTTTCACGGTCTGTTCATAAATTTTGCCTTTTTCCTTCCAAATCAGTCCATTTACCCGATTCGACAAATTCCGTCTCGGTAAAACGGATGTTCACGCCTCTTGAGTATTTCAAACTTTTTCAAAAGCGAATCCGTTCTATGAAGCATTATTTTCGCGTTTCGGCTTCGCCAAGCGGTGTGAATTGTCAGTATAATTAAAGAAACTATGTCCGAAGCATCTGAAAGAGTTTTAGGAATCAGGCAACTTCCATTGTTTCCGTTGCCGCTCGTGCTTTTGCCCAATGAATTGTTGCCGCTTCATATTTTTGAAGATCGTTACCGCCAAATGCTGGCAGATGTCGAAGCCGAAAATCGTTTTTTCGGCGTAACGCTTTTTAATCCGTCGGAAAGTTTTATCGAACGTCCGGCGATTGATTCAATCGGTTGCGTGGCAGAAGTGCGCGAAGTTCAGGCTTTGCCGGACGGGCGTTCAAATGTTATTACGATTGGGCTGATTCGCTATCGTTTGATTGATTATGTCGAACGCGATGAGCCTTATTTGATGGCGGAAGTCGAATTTTTTGAAGACGAAGCAGAAGATTATTTGAGTGTGAATCCGTTGGCGGACGAAGTTTTCGCGCTTTTCAAACGAATCGCAAAAGCCGCGCACAAACTCAGCGGTGAACGCGGCACGTTTCCCGACATTCCCCAAGCCGAACCGGAACAGCTTTCTTTTCTCGTAACAGCGGCGTTTAATCTCGAAAACGAATTGAAATATGAACTTCTCGAAACACGCTCAACGATTGAAAGATTAAACCGTCTGCGCGAAATTCTGCGTCAAGCTGTTGATAAAATGGAAGCCACCGCCAAAATTCACAAAGTTGCCAAAACCAACGGACACAGCAATAAAAAGATTGATTTTTAGGAAATAGAGTAGTCAGTCATTTTTTTAGCCGCAAATAAACGCGGGTTTCGTGGATTTTTTTCTGATTTAATCTGCGTTTATCTGCGTTTATCTGCGGCTAAAAAAAATTCGGAATAATACTTCAGATTTAATTATTTAAGGACGTTTTGAAAAATTCGATAATTCGTCTATCGTAATTCTCCGATTGTTCAACCGTAATATTTGCAACGCTGAAACCTGACGGATTTAAATCGGTTTTGGCTTCGATTTTTGAAGTTGCGGGAAAGCATTTGGCGATTGCGGCAGTCGAACCTTGAAACTGTGGGGCGTCGGCTCCGGCGAGCATTAAAACTTGGCGGTTTTCGAGCGACTTCGCCGTGTCGCAGGATGAATTTCGTTTATAAGAACTGTCAAAAAAGTATAAATAAGTTCCGGCATTCGCCATTTTCGAGGTTATAAAACTCGCAAATGCGAAACGTGAATCAACCGCCGACGAAACGACGCTACCTGAACTATCAGGCACGGAGTCAAGCGCAATGGCTTTGACTTTTTCGTCTTTTGCGGTCGCGGAAAGCGCGGCAAACGCGCCCATTTCAATTCCGTAAAAACCGACATGTTGTCCGACAAGCGGCGTTTGCGCTTCGGTTTTCAGTCCGCGTAAAAATTCGATGGCGGCAAGCGCGTCCTCGGTTTCGGTTTCGCCGAACGCTGTGTAATTAACTTTCGGATTCGCACCGTGTCCGCGTTGGTCGGGCATCAAAATCGTAAAATTCGTCGCCTCGTTGAGCTTCACGCCCAAATCCAAAACATGCGAACGGTCTGCACCGTAGCGATGAAGCAAAATAACTGCCGGAGCATTTTCCGTGCCGCGCAGAAGCCAGCCGCGTGCCGATGTGCCGTCGCGGTTTGCCCAATTTTCGTCCGTAATCGTTGCGCCGCGTGCGCTCAAAAGCCCGTATTTTTCAGGCGTTACGAGATAACCTGCCGAAGCCGGACGCGAAACCGTATAAACCAGCCACACAGACGCTGATAAAATTGCCGCAACAGCCAGAACGACCACAGGAAGAAGAAGACGCGAAAAACTCTTAAATAAACGCTTAGTTTTTGCCATAGTTTTTTTGACAGAAGACAGAAGTAGAAGATAGCAGTTAAAGACTTTTGGCTTCTATCTTCTTACTTCTGTCTTCTGTCTTCTCATATAAATATTTGCAACTGAAAATAACTTTCGTGAGTCTTAAAGTTGATAGCCCTTGAAAATTCAGGCTTTTGGTAAGCTATTTAAAATGTTACCATATTAGCCGTTGAGAAATAAAGAGTTTTTAAATTGTAAATTTATGACCAGATTTTTCGTTTTACTACTGATTTTATCGGCGTTTTGTGCGTTTTCATTCGGACAAAATTACACCCAAACAAAAATTTCCAATTCCGCAAATTCGAAATTTTTGCCGCTTTCCGAACTTAAGGAAGGAATGAAAGGCACGGCGCGGACGGTTTTTCGCGGAAGTGTGGCGGAAGAATTTAACGTCGAAATCTTGGGCGTTGTGCCGAGTGCAATCGGACCGAACAGAGATTTGATTATCGGCAAAATTTCAGGCGGCGGCGCAGACCGAACCGCAGTTTTTGCCGGAATGAGCGGCTCGCCCGTTTATATTGACGGCAAACTCGTCGGCGCGATTTCTTATAGTTTTCCTTTCTCGAAAGAACCGATTTGCGGCATCACGCCGATTGAACAAATGCTTGAGATTTTCGAGCAAAAGCAAACAAACAAAACAACTTCAACCGAACCGCGATCGTTTTCATTCGGCGAATTGGCGGCGACAACGTGGAAACCGAATTATCCGAACGGTTCTATTGTTCAAAGTTCGATTTTAGCTGGTGGAAATCCGAATTCCGCACTCGGCGGAGTTATCGGTCAGACATTTCAGCCGATTGCTACGCCGTTGGCTTTCAGCGGATTTTCGCAAGAAGCGTTAAATCAATTTGCGCCGCAAATGATGTCGGTCGGTTTGATGCCTGTGGCTTCGGCGGGCGGCGGATCGAAGATTACGCCGCTGGCAAAATTTGACGAAAACACGCTTCGCGGCGGCGCGTCTGTTTCGATGTCGCTAGTTCGCGGCGATTACAGTATGGCGGCGGCAGGAACGGTTACATACCGCGACGGCGAAAAGATTTACGCTTTCGGGCATCCGTTTTTGAATCTCGGTTCATCGGATTTGCCGATGTCCGAATCAAGCGTTGTCGTCGTCGTTCCGAGCCTGAATAATTCCTTTAAACTTTCTGTTCCCAACGCGATGGTCGGCACGATGACGCAAGATCGTTCAACAGGCGTTTATGGCAAACTCGGTCAAGCACCGAAAATGATTCCTGTTAAATTGAATGCAGACGAGTCGCGGACAATCCGAAACCGTCAATTTTGAAGTTGCGAAGGACGATTTTCTAACACCGCTTCTGTTGAATATTTCGGTTTATAACGCGATTTTGGCAAACGAACGTTCGATTGGCGAATCAACCATCGAAGTCAGCGGCGAAATCAAATTAAAAACCGGCGATACTGTTAAAATCGAAAGACGTTTTTCGGGACCATCCGCCGCGCTTTTTTCAGCCGGATCAGTTGCCATCCCAACAAGTGCGCTTCTTAAAAGCCGTTTCGATGAAATGGAAATCAGCCAAATCACGCTTAACTTAAGTTCGACGGACGGCAGCAAAACCGCCGTTTTAGAACGCGCTACGGTTGATAAAGCCGAAATAAAGGCGGGCGAAACATTTGAAGTTCAAGCCTTTGTGCGCTCGGATTCGGGCAAGGTTTTCGTGCAGAAAATTCCCGTAAAAATCCCTGCCGACACGCCTGCCGGAACGCTTCTGATAAATGTCGCTGACGGCGCAACCGCGCAACAAGTCGCCGTTTCACAACATTTTGTTCCTAAGAATTTAGGTGATTTAGTTAAAACAATTAACGGTTTGAAGAAAGAAGATCGGCTTTACGTTCAAACTTACCGCATTACCAACGGCGCGGTTATCGGTTCAAAAGAATTGCCGAATCTGCCGCCGTCGGTGTTGGCAACGCTTAACAACGAACGCACTGCCGGAGCATATAAACCGACGATTATGACCGTCTGGACTGACCAAGAAATTCCGCCCGCAGAATTTATAATTTCGG
This sequence comes from uncultured Acidobacteriota bacterium, assembly GCA_937863115.1. GTDB lineage: Bacteria > Acidobacteriota > Blastocatellia > Pyrinomonadales > Pyrinomonadaceae > CALMEH01. Next base: position 3,390 of record CALMEH010000103.1, on the reverse strand, counting down.
GGCAGCAGGTTTTAACCATTGAAGTCATAAAGTAATTTCTTTTCACCACAAAGACACAAAGAACACAAAGATTTTTAATAAAAATCTTTGTGTTCTTTGTGTCTTTGTGGTGAACTATTTCTATGAACAATAATTTATCTACACTACTCGAAGCCACACAGTTTGCGGCGCGGAAACATCACGGACAGCATCGCAAAGGCGCGAATGCCGAGCCTTATATTGTGCATCCTTTGGGCGTGGCGCGGTATTTGTCGGAAATCGGAAAAGTTGAGGATTATGACATTTTGATTGCCGCCGTTTTGCACGATACGCTCGAAGATACGGAGACCACGCCGGAAGAATTAACCGAACGTTTCGGTGAAAAAGTTTGCGGTTATGTTCAGGAAGTTACCGACGATAAAGATTTGCCGAAACAGCGTCGAAAAGAACTGCAAATCGAACACGCGCCACATCTTTCGCACGGCGCGAAACAAGTTAAACTCGCCGATAAAATCAGTAATATCACGGATATTGTAAAGAATCCGGCAGTCGGATGGTCGCTCGAAACAAAATTAAACTACATCGCTTGGGGCGAAAAAGTCGTTGCCGGATTGCGCGGCGCGAATGCGGAATTAGAGAAATATTTCGATGAATTGATTGCAAAAGCGCGGGGAGAGATAAAATGATGAATGATGAATTATGAATTTAAGAAATATTCCTCCGGTCTTCCATTCATCATTCATCATTCATCATTCATCATTTCTGACTTATCGCCTTCGATCCAAGTTTCGCCATCGGCATAGACTTCTTTTTTCCAGATTGGGACGGTGCGTTTTAATTCTTTGATGAGCCATTCGCAGGCTTCAAAAGCGGCGCGGCGATGCGGTGCGGCGACTGAGATAACAACGCTCGTTTCGCCAATTTCCAAACGTCCCAAGCGGTGAACGATGCCGACGTTTTCGATTTGAAACTGCGCTTTTGCCGCTTCAATCAGCTTTTCCATCTCTTTCAAAGCCATCGGTTCGTAACCTTCATAAACCAAATAAAGCGTCTCGCGTCCTTTCGTAAATTGGCGCACGAAACCGTCAAGCGTAACAATCGCGCCGCAATTTGCGGGGACAACGCGCCGCGCAATCGCGCCAATGTCTAAAGATTCGGTGGTAAGTTCGATAAAATCAACTTTGTTTTGATTCATATTTCTTCGCGCCGAAGACGCTCCGCCGAGTGTCGCAGATGTTCTGACTTCGTTAATATTAAAAAACAATATTAACGAAGTATGTTCGCACAAAATGCAAAGATTTTCGCCGTTAGCCTCCGCTAACAGCAGTAAATACGGCTAATTCATCGCCGTTACAAATAATCTTATTACTGTCGGCATATTCCTGGTTAACCGCGAAAAGCAATTTATGTTGTTTGAGATTCGGATAGGCTGAAATAATTTCAGCGAAAGCATCGTCCGCGTTTGAGCCGTCTGCCAAATCAATTTCGACTTCACGCCCACCGACCGCATCCGCCGTCGCGCCGAAGAATAATACTGAGACTTTCATAAATTTAAAGTTTTGAGTCCCGCCTTTAGGCGGCTAACCGCCAGCGAAGCGGAGCGGTTACGATTATAAAACTTTGTTCTACAACGCAATTCGCCTTTCTTCGCCGGCGAAAGCCGCCTAAAGGCGGGACTCAGAACTAATTCTCTTCCCGCAGTGCGCGTTTCAAAATCTTCCCTGTTCCGCCAAGAGGAAGTTCATCTCTAAACTCGACATAACGCGGATATTTGTAGTTTGCAAATTGTGTTTTGCACCACGCAATCATTTCATCTTCGGTTGTTTCAAAACCTTTGTTTTTGACGATAACGGCTTTGACTTCTTCGCCCATTTTGTCGCACGGAACGCCGATGACCGCCACGAGCGAAACGGCTTCGTGTGTCATAATGATTTCTTCGAGTTCTCGTGGATAAACATTGTATCCGCCGCGCAAAATCATATCTTTTTTGCGGTCAACGACTGATAAACAACCGTCTTCGTCAAAAATCCCGATGTCGCCCGAATGAAACCAGCCGTTTTTAAAGGCTTCGGCAGTCGCTTCGGGGCGTTTGTAATAGCCTTTCATCACATTCGAGCCGCGAATGACGATTTCGCCGCGCTCGCCTCTTGGAACTTCGTTGTCGTCATCGTCAACGCATCTCACGTCAACGCCGAAAATCGGCTGACCGACAGTTCCCGCCTTTGACGGACGCGAAAAGTGATTAAATGTCGCCAGCGGCGAAGTCTCCGATAATCCGTAGCCCTCTAAAACTCTCACGCCGAATTTTGTTTGAAAAGCGTTCATCAATTCAACCGGCATCGGCGCACCGCCGGACGTAAAAACTTTAGCATTTGCGCGGATTTCCGTGAGATCGTAATCGTTTTCGACAACATAATTAAGCAACGCCCAATACATTGTCGGCACACCGACCCAGAAATTAACTTTTTCCTTTTTCATCGTTTCGAGCGTCGCCAGCGGCTCAAAACGCGGCATTAAAATCGTGCGATTGCCGCCATACATATTCGTATTCATCTGAACAGTTAGCCCTGTCGTATGAAAAAGCGGCAAGGTTATCAAACAATTTTTCTGCAACCCGTCGGTAAAATCCAAAACCGGAAGGTGAATGCTGTAAGTCGTCGTTACATTCGTCATCAAATTCAGATGCGTCAGTTCCGCGCCCTTCGGCTGTCCGGTCGTCCCGCTCGTGTAAAGAATCGCGCAAGTATCGTCGGGCGCAGTCGGCACAGTGTCGAATGTGTCCGGCTGATTCGCGGTGATTTGCGTCAAAGTTTTGCAATCGTCAAACGGACAAGGCGCAAGCGGATCGATCGTCATTACGATCAAATTTTCGCACGACTCGACTTCATCAAAACCCGCTTTGACGCATTGCGCCAACGGAAGTTCTGCCGTGCCTTCAAAAACAAAGACGGCTTTCGCGTCCGAATCTTTGAGATGATAGGCAATTTCACGCGGCTTCAACAAAATATTCAAAGGCACAACCGCCGCGCCCGCCTTCAAAATGCCGTAATAAACTATCGGAAAAAACGGCAGATTGGCGCAAATCAACGCCACATTATCGCCGCGCCCGATGTTCATTTCCTTGAGCGCATTCGCCACACGATTCGCCAAACCGTTGAGTTGTCCGTAAGTAAAACGCATTTCGTTCCACACAATCGCCTCACGCTCAGGCGTAATCCGCGCGTGATGCTCGATAACCGAAGCCAAGTTTAATTTTGTTGCATTTTCCATTTTCATTATATTTGCTGAATCAAATTTCAGATAAATTTCATTTTTAACATCCTTCGTTGTTACAACGAATGCGAAGAAGCGTCAATAGGATGGCTGCGGTTGCGGCAACTCCGGCAACAACAGCGATTGTTACCGCAGTTG
>CALMEH010000102.1 GCA_937863115.1 uncultured Acidobacteriota bacterium | reverse complement strand
GGTCTTCATTGCTTCGGCTGATTGCAAAACGAACGGCAGTTGCATTTGCCCCGAACCGAATAAATCGCCGACAACTTTCATTCCGCCGAGCAAATGTGTATTAATAATGTCGAGCGGCGCATATTTTTCGAGCGCGATTTTGAGATTGTCTTCCAAACCGATTTTTTCGCCATCAATAATGTGATGTTTTAACTTTTCTTCGATTGTCAGATTGGTCGTGTCAACCTTCATTGATTTGGCGGTTTTGCCCTGAAACATCGTCGTAAATTCGCCGAGCGGATCATAAACGCAAATATCGCCTTCAAATTTTCGGCGGTCGTAAATCAAGTCAAGCGCAACTTCGATTTCGTGTTCGTTAAAACGATTTAACGGCAAAATTTTTGAAGCGTTAACAATCGCCGAATTCATTCCGTTTTCAGTGCATTCGTGCAAAAAGATTGAATTCAAAACGACACGCGCCGCCGGATTTAAGCCGAAAGAAATGTTTGAAACGCCCAAAATTATATTCGCAGTTGGCATTTCTTCGTGAATTGTTTTAATTGCTTCGATTGTTGCTTTCGCGTTTTCGCGGTCTTCTTCAATTCCGGTTGAAATTGGCAAAGCTAAAGGATCAAAAAAAATGTCGTGTGCTTCGATGCCAAAATTTGTCGCGTCTTTGAATGCGCGACGCGCAATTTTTACCTTGTTTTCGGCGGTTCGCGCCATTCCTTCTTCGTCAATCAAACCGACGACCACGCCCGCGCCATATTCTTTCGCCAACTCCAAAACTTTAAAATACCTTTCTTCGCCGTCTTCGTAATTGGTTGAATTCAAGAGACATTTGCCGCCCGCATACTGCAATCCGGCTTCCATCTTTTCCCACTCGGTCGAATCGAGCATTAAAGGAATTTTGACGTTTGTAACGAGCCGCGAAACCAATTCCTTCATATCGGCAACGCCGTCGCGTCCAACAAAATCCACGTTGACATCCAATATATGTGCGCCTTCTTTTTCCTGAGATTTGGCGAGATTTACGAGTCCGTCCCAATTTTCAGTCTCAAGCAAATCGCGCATTTTCTTCGAGCCGGACGCATTCACGCGCTCGCCGACAATCAAAAACGAATTATCCTGAACGTAAGGCTGTTGAAAATAAATCGAA
>CALMEH010000101.1 GCA_937863115.1 uncultured Acidobacteriota bacterium | reverse complement strand
AAGATTAAACCCACCCCGCATTTATGTCAAATCGGAAATTGTTTTTTATGTCAAATTAAAAATTCGGGAAGATATGAGGTTGTGTAAACAACTTGAATTCGGGATAAGAAAATCAAATTTAATTTGGAGACGTTTGTTGCCGTTGTTTTCTTCTGCGTCGGCGTTCGTCTTGCGGAATGGGTTGCGGGTCAATATTAACCGGAAAAGGGAATTTGTTGCCGAAAATCGGAGTTCTCACCGGACGCGGCGTTGGTTTTTCGTCGGCTTCGATGCCTTCTTCAACTTTGGTTTCTTCGATGGGTTTGTTTTGCGTCGGTTTAATTTCCGGTTTCGGCGTGGCGGTTTCTTTGACTTCGGCTTTGACGGTTTCGCGTTTTTGCACAGGATTGTTTGAAAGATTCGTGTTTCGCCAATCGTCTTTTGATTCGGTATTGACAACTTCCGTGTTTAAATTTTCAGTCGCGGTGTTGACGATGGTTGTGGTTCTTTCGACGGAATTTTCCGCCGTGTTTGAATTGGAAACGGGCGCATTGTTGTTATTTAGCAGAAAAAAAGCCGAAAGCCCGCTGCCTGCGAGAACGAGTGTTGCCAGCGCAGTTGCGCCGATTGCCAAGCCGCGTCTTGACGATTGCGGTTCGGTTTGCGCTTTAAGCGGTTTTATAGCCGTAACTTGTGAAATATTTTCGCCCATCACATCGGTTTTAATGTCGGCTTGTCTGACGCTCGGTTTGTTAGGCGAAATTTTTGTTTTTTGCGTGAAAATGTTAGTTTCAATCGGCGTTTGGACGTTTGTTTCAAACGGATTAACTAGAAATTTTTTGCTTTCCTCAATCATTCGGCGCATCGCTTTTGCCGATTCGGGTCGCTGATCGCCGTTCATCGCCATTGAGTTATACAAAACTCCCGAAAGACTTGCGGGAATTTCTTTTTTGATTTCGTGCGACGGAATTAATGGGTCGGGTTTATCGCTTAGAACATTCATCGCCCGCGTCAGCGCGTCCGCCGGCGGCACGCCCGTAATCAAATGATAAGCGGTTGCGGCAAGCGAATATAAATCGCTTCGCGGATCAGTTCCCGAACCTTGAATCTGCTCGATTGAAGCGTAATTGCGCGAATATCCGAACATACTTTTCGCGGCGGTTGCCGATTCAGAATTTGTCGGATTGCCTTTTGCCAGACCGAAATCAAGCAGAACGATTTGTCCGCGCGGCGTTAATTTCAGATTTTGCGGTTTGATGTCGCGGTGAATCACCGGCGGATTTTGCGCGTGTAGATATTCGAGCGCATCGAGAAGCTGAAGTGTCCAATTTACGACTTCTTTGACGGAAAATGCTTTGCGCTCTCGATCCATAATTTCCGAAAGATCATCGCCTTCGATATATTCCATTACGAGAAACTGCCCGTTGCCTTCCGCGAAATGGTCGCTCACACGCGGCAGAGCCGGATGTTTCAGATTGTTTAAAAGTTTGGCTTCGCGCTCAAATGCTTTGCGAAATTTTTCGTCCGAAAAAAGCGTTTCTTTAATTGCGACAACACTACCGAAACGCTCATCCGTCGCCACAAATACCGCGCCCATTCCGCCAAGCCCGATTTGCTTTTCGACTCGATAACGGTTCTGCAAAAATGTTCCCGCTTCTATCATTTTTTTGCCAAAAATTATATTACTACAACTTTCAATATCAGAACAGTTTGCAAAAAGTTCAGAGTTCAAACTTTAGTTTGTGCAAACCGCCAGCGAAGCAAAGCGGTTTGCCGCCGTGCCGTTTATTGAATCTGCAACGGTGCAAAGCCTGTCGTTTCACTTCACGCTTTGCGGCAAACTAAAGTTTGAACTCTGAACGTAAAACATCTTCAATTATTAATACGCACTCGAACCGACTTTGGGTAGATTGTAAATATCGGCTAAAGTGTTGAGTTCGTAGCGGACTTTTTCCCAATTCGATTCGGTTGCCGTGCCGAAATTGTAATTTCGCATATTTTTATCAATGTCGGTGGCGATGTTCAGACATTTGCGAACTTCATCTTTGTTTTCAATCCACGCATCGTTGCGGTTGAAATCGCTTCGCAATTCGTCGGTTGCGCCTTCCAAATCTCTGGCGCGATTCATCAGCCAATCTTCGCGGTTCGTGCCGTTGAGATTGCTCTGGTCGAGTGATTTGTCATACTTATCAATAAAATTGTCGAGCCGTTCTTCGACGCGATCAACAATCTTTTCAACTTGCGCTTTGGTCATCAAACGATTGCGCGATTCGCGTCTTTGCGCATTCGTTTCGCTTGCAAAACTCAAAACCAAAAAACCGATTGTCATTCCGAACATTAAATTTACCAAATATTTTTTCATCATTTTTTCTCCTATAATTTCAAATCTATAATCTCTAATTTCTTCGAGCGATTTTTTCTCGCTACGGACATTTGGACGAACGGAGTTTTGAAAAAGTCTGAAAAAAATCACTTTTTTAAAATGAAATTTTTCTTGTAAATTATTACGCAAAAAAGGTTTGCGGTATTCGTCATAAAGTCTTTTTGCCGATTGGACAGGCAATAATTTTTAATGATTATCTTCGGAATAAGTGATAAATGATAAATGAAGGGTGATAGTTTAAATAATGAAGGGTGATAGTTTAAATTCGGGCGCAACCTATCACATATCACTTATTCCAAAGTGAATTCGCTGTATGAAAATTTCATTTAGAAGTTGTGTTCAAACTCGAACTTAGGAGTTTTTAACCACGAAATTACACGAAACGGCACGAAACAAGAAGAAACTATGCAAAATTCGTATTGTTTCGTGTGTTTTCGTGTTTAAATTCTTAGTCTTATTTGAGTTTGAACACAGATTCTTAGGAAAATTGCAAGAACGGATGATTTTGCAACTTAATAAAATTTTAGATTTTTTTATGTTTTTTCGTTGATTTGAATGATGTAATTTTCTCGGTCTTTTATTATTATGAAGTTCAGAAAATAGAAATAGAAAGTTTTTGAAATTTCGGGCAATTTAAACGAGATTTCTATTGGTTTGTTTGGAGAATATAAAAATGGTGAGAATTTTAGGGTTAAGTTTTATTCTTTCGCTGTTTCTGACTTTTGGCGTTTCGGCGATTGATAACAGTTTCAAACTCGATTTCGATGGCGACGGCAGAACCGATATTGCGCTTTATCGTGAAGGTTCGCGCTCGATTGATGTTGCGCCTCAGCAATCTTACTGGTTTTATCTCAGCACGCGCACCGGACAGATGGGAACAATTTTGTGGGGCAGAACTTTGGATGTTCCGATTCCGGCAGATTATGATAACGACGGCAAAACCGACGTTGCAGTTTATCGTTGGTGGGATTTTTCGACGGGCGACACGAACGAATGGTGGTTAAATATGAGTTCGGGCGGAAACAGCATTTTTGCATATGAATATCAACAAGGTTATGACAAATTCAGCCGCAATTTTTTCGGCGAGGCCCGTGGTAAAATCGCGTATATTTATCTGGTTGATACCAGTATCGAACCGCCGCAAACTTGTTTTACCGGAATTTATTTTGCCGGAGACGCAGACCAAAATTCTGTGAGAAAACAGGTCAGCGATACTTGTAATGTTATTCCGAATCCTGCCCCCGGCGATTATAACAACGACGGTTACAGCGAAATTGCCGTTTTTTATAACGGCAATTTCAAGGTTTGGTTTCCGCCTTACAGTGCCGGTTACACCGCGCCGAATATCGTGCAAAGTCTAGATGTTGATGCCGCCGCGCCGGGCGATTATGACGGCGACGGAAAAACCGATTTTGCCGGAACAAAGACGCGAAACGGCAGATTGATTTGGAAAATAAAACAAAGCGGTTCGGGCGAAGAAATCGAAGTGGATTGGGGTTTTGCAACCGATAAACCTGTTCCGGGCGATTACGACGGCGACGGCAGAACCGATGTTGCCGTTTTTCGTCCGAGCGATTCGAGTTGGTGGATTAGAAACAGCGCGGACGGAAGCGTAAATTTATTTTATTTCGGAATTTCAACCGATACGCCTTTGGCAATGCCGATAATTCCTTTTGACCCGACAACATAACGGATTTTGGATTTTAGATTTTGGATTTTGGTTTGGTTTTTATTCCAAAATAATTTCTTACTTTAAGATATATGAATTGCAAACAGTTAAATAACTTCTGGCTGATTTCAAGTATTTTGGTTTTTATTTGTATTTTCGCGCTTTCGACGTTTGCTCAAAACGATCCGAATCCGAATTCGCCGACTCCGATTTTATTGAGTGCGCCGGATTCGACACGCGCTTTGGCGACTGCTGAGACCGATAAAATTGCTTTACCGAAAGCGCAAAATTCCGCGTTTGATTACAATTCAAAAGTCGTTCTTTATGTTACGAACGTCGAATTGATGAACGGCGAAGGCGCAAATGCTTTTCGTGTTTATGCTCAAGATGCCAACGGGAAATTTTACCGTTTTCCGGTGTTGAATTTGAAGTTAATTGATCGTCAGAACAAAATTTACGGGTTGACGATTGAATTGCGAAGCGAAGGCGAACAGCAACCGACCGACAGCGGCGATGTTTTGGTCAGCGTCGCGTGGCGCGGTTTGCAAAGCAATCGTGTAAAACTCGGTTTGGGTGCGATTGGCGGCACGATCAAAGATGATTTCGGCGCAGTTCCAACCCCGTTTTCAACAAAATTATTAAAAGAAGATTCAACCGACACTCCAAATTATGTCGGGTATCGTTTCTCCGGCGACCGCACGAGATTTATGGAACAAGTGGCTTTCGGACCGACGGACGCGCTCGACCGAAGAATTCAGCGAATCGGTTTGCGTTCGTGGTTGGCGGAACAATTTGAAGCCCCGTATCCGACGATTCCGTATCCGAATTTTCCTCTGCGCCCGACGGTTTTACCGCAAAATTGCAATGGCGTAGAAGATCCTTTGCCCGATCCCGATCCGTTTTGCTACGACAATCATTATACGATGTATCCCGTGCAAAACTGGTTTTACAGAGAGGCATTTTACGGCGAGGCGCAACTTCGCCACCGGGTTGCGTGGGCTTTGTCGCAGATGTGGGTAACTTCGGGAATTGAGATTCAGCAATCGAGCCATATGATTGCGTATCACAAAGTTTTAAGCCGTAACGCTTTTGGAAATTGGCGTAATTTGATGCAGGAAATGACGCTTAATCCGGCGATGGGCGATTATTTGAATATGCGGATTTCAACGAAAATTGCACCGAACGAAAATTTTGCCCGCGAGGTTCTCCAACTTTTTAATGTCGGTTTGTTTATGCTCAATCCCGACGGCACTCTTGTGCTCCAAAACAATCAGCCGGTGCCGACTTACGACCAAGAGGAAGTCAATGGTTTTACATTAGTTTTCACGGGTTGGAATTTGTGTGAAGTAAGTTCAACGCAATGTCCAAATCGTGCCATCGGCGCACCGAATTTTATTGATCCGATGATTGTGCCGAATCCGAACAATCACGATATAAGGGCAAAAACATTGCTGAGTTATCCCGGTTCGACAACGACCAATGTTGCGGCTTGCACCGGTTGCACGGGCGCGGCAATTACAAATTATGCCAACGCAACTCTGAATCAAGCGTTGGATAATATTTATAATCATCCGAACGTCGCACCGTTTGTCAGCCGTTTTCTAATTCAACAACTCGTTACAGGCGATCCAACTCCGGCGTATGTCGGGCGTATTTCGGCAGTTTTTAATTCGAATCGAAATAATCCGACGCAGATGAAAGAAGTTATCAAAGCAATTCTGCTTGATCCAGAAGCGCGTGGTGATAACAAAACCGATTCGCGTTACGGAAAATTGCGCGAACCTGTGCAATATGTAACAAATCTTGCGCGCCATTTTGACGCAAAATCTGCTGACCGCGCAAGTTTGAGCGATGGCGTATTTACAACGGAAACCAATTCGATGGGACAAATCGCTTTTATGTCGCCGACAGTTTTTAATTATTACGCACCGGATTACATAATTCCGGCGACTACAATTAACGGTCCCGAATTTTCACTCTTTACGAGCGGCACGGCAATCTCTCGTGTCAATTTCGCTAATTTACTAATTTTCAACCGCATAAACATTAATCCAACAAGAAAAGTTACGGCGGGGGATTCGCTCAATTTTTCGGGTTTAAAAGAAATTATAGGAACAAACCCCAGCGGAAAACTTTTTTTGTACACTTTTAAAAA
>CALMEH010000100.1 GCA_937863115.1 uncultured Acidobacteriota bacterium | reverse complement strand
GAACCAGATAAACAAAATCGCAAAAATGCCCAATACAATCGCAATAATTATCGGTGCAAAAACGGCTAAAATCGAACCGACAAAGGCGATTATGTCTTCAACGATTGATAAAACCCAATTTGAAACAGGTTCGGGTGAAAGATTTGCGCCGGCTCGAAGTGCGGCTTTCGTGCCGTGCGAAGAAAGTGCGAAACCGCCGCCGAAAAGTGTGGCAATCGTATAAACGCTCGTGTCCATTTCGTTTGTCGCCGCATACGCCATAATCGCGCCCGCCGGAACGCGGATGAATGTGTGAACCACGTCCCAAATGCTGTCAACGTAAGGAATTTTGTCGGCAAAAAACTCGAATGCATACAAAAACGCGGCAACGCCGATAATCCACCAATTATCCAAAACGTCCAAACCACCGGGCAATTTCGTCAAATTAAATTTCTGCAACAATCCCAAAACCGTAACGGTCGCATAAAGGTTGATGCCCGAAGTCCACGCCGAACCGAGTGCTAAAGTCAATGTTGAAAACCAATCCATAGTTTTTAGGTTAGAAAGTTAAGATGAAAAAATCTTCTAAAAGATAACTTGGTCATCTTTGATAAATTTCGCAACGTCAAAAGTCGTTTTTTCAAAAGGAAATGAACTTTTACCGTCTAAACCTTTCAATTCAAAATTGAAAATTAACTTTTTGCTATTTACATTCAGCAAATCTTCACCTTTTTCGTTGCGGCGCGGAAAATAAAAAATCACTTCATTATCTCTGTCGGACAAAACCGAAAATTCGACGAGTTCTCTTTTATCTCCTTTGTCATTGGAGAGATAAACATATTTTTTTTGTCCATTACATAGTTTTTATTGTCCATTGCAAGATAACGATAATAAACCGAAACGACATAATAATCTTTACAAGCAGGACAATTTAGCAAAGCGGCGTTTTTCGCATCGAACTTTTTCTTGTCATCATCACTCATTTTGTCATATTTCACATCAAGTTGGCGTTGACGTAAAAGTGCTTGACGAATTGGCAACGCGGAACGAAGAACCATTCGAGCCGAAGTCGTAGGCGATATTACAGTTCCTAATTGCTGAGAAGTATTTAAAACTTCCTGATAATTTACGGTTTTAACCCAAGGAGAATTGCTCAAAAGTTCCGTGACATTATCTTTATTCCAACTTTCGTAAGATTTCTTTTCCCAATCTTTTTGCGAAAAGACAGAATTAACAACTAAAGAAAATAATAGAATCAAACAAACCGATTTTAACTTCATAATTGCTTCCACCAAAATGTTTTCAGACGATAAATACAACTTTATTGTTTGATTGTCAATAGACTACAAAACAGGTTTTTAACCTTCTTCCTCTTCCGCCCCTTCCTTTTTGAATCCGAATTTCTCTAAACGGTATTGCAAAGTTCTGAACGTCAAACCAAGTAATTTCGCGGATTTCGTGATGTTATTGTCGGTTCTGTCCATTGCTTGCATAATCAAACTACGTTCGACATCTTCAAAATTTATGCCTTCGGCGGGAAGTTTGAAAAGGTCTGCAGAATTTGTTGGTGCATTTTCGCGCACCATTTCGGGCGGCAAATCTTCGGTCGTAATGACGTTGTTTTCGCACAATAAAATCGCGCGTTCGATAGCTGATTCGAGTTGGCGGACATTTCCCGGATAGCTGTAATTTTCGAGTAATTTTCGCGCCGAATTTTCTATCGTAACTTTGAAATTCGTGCCGCGTGTGTGTTTTTCGAGAAAATAATTCATCAAAATCGGAACGTCCGTGCGGCGTTCGCGGAGCGCAGGCAGCTCGATTGAAAGAACATTCAAACGATAATATAAATCTTCGCGGAATCTGCCGTCTTGCGACATTTTCAGCAAATCGCGGTTTGTGGCGGCGACAACGCGAACGTCGGTGTTAATTTCGCGTGTTCCACCGACGCGCCGAATCTGTTTTTCCTGCAAAGCGCGAAGTATTTTCGCTTGCAAGGAAATATCGAGTTCGCCGATTTCGTCCAAAAACAAAGTTCCGCCGTCGGCGACTTCAAACAAACCTTTCTTTTCGCCGATCGCGCCCGTGAAACTTCCCTTTTCGTGTCCGAAAAGTTCGCTTTCCAAAAGATTTTCGTTAATCGCGGCGCAATTTACGGCTTGAAAAACTTCACTGGCGCGTAAAGAATTATTGTGAATTGCCCGCGCAATCAACTCTTTTCCCGTTCCCGATTCACCGCGAATCAAAACCGTCGAATTCGATTTCGCAACCTTCACGATCAGCTTTTTCACCTTGTCCATTTCGGGCGATTCGGAAACGATTTCCGCGTCCAAATTGGTCAATTTATTTAACGCCCGCGAAACCGTGTCCAATAATTTCACGCGGTCATAAGGTTTCTGCAAATAATCGAACGCGCCCAAACGCAACGCATCAACCGCCGAATCAACCGTGCCGTGCGCCGTTAAAAGCAAGACGATAATAGACTTATCGAAATCGGTCAATTCTTTGAGCAAATCGAGTCCGCTCATTCCGGTCATTTTCAAATCCGTCAGAACAAGATCGAAATGCCTGTCCGCAACAAACTTCATCGCCGCTTCGCCCGAACTCGCTGTCGTTACGTCGTAACCTTCGCCCGACAAAATCATCTCCAAAATCTCGCGCTGAGATTTCTCATCGTCAACTACTAAAATTGATTTTCTAGCCATTTTTTTTAGGATAATTGTGCAATCAAATCTTCAACCAATCCGAACTTTGATGCTTCCAGATTCTTTTCCAAGATTTTTTTCAAAGGATTCAAATTTACTTCGTAATTCAACATCAAAACTTCGATGTCATTTTTGTATCGTAAAGATTTGGTAAGCAAAAATTTGTCTTTAAAAAGTTGCCCGTTCCAACGCAAATCCGCCCAAGCGTAAAGTTTCATCAAAACCAAACCTTCGACCGTGGCAATAAAAAACGAACCTTCACGATAGTTTGCCTTTTGGCAAAATGCTTTTTTGACGTAGTTAAAAATCGCGTTGTCGGTAAATAAAAAATCAACCTTCAAACCGTCAAAAGTTTCACAATTTACAAAATTTTCATCCGCTTCGACAACTTTCAATGAAGACGAAATCTTGCGAAAATCACTTTTTGAGATTATCAAATCCAAGTCTTGCGTATTGCGGTCTTGCATATACGAAAGCAACGCAATGCCGCCGACAATAACAATATCAATCTCGTTTTCCGACAAAAGTTTTAGAAATTTATCAACGCTTTGCGGCAAATTATCAGCATTCATTTTATAATCGCTTATCCAATTTTGAATATTAAAGGCATTGGCGGCATAAATTATCCCTTTGATGGAAACCTTTTCATTCTTTTTGCGCTTGCCAATTACCGTGTTCATAATCAAAATTTTATCACATAAAAATCTCGCCCTGAGATTTTTCGTCGTCAACCACTAAAATTAATTTTCTCGCCAGAATTTTTTTTCTGTGAATTTTACAAATTTTTCTTGCATTTTTTCTCAATTTGTATTATAACGCAAGTTGTAAATAAAGCCTGTTAAAATACCAGAGATTCCCAAAGTTTTAGCTTTGCTTATTTCAGGCATTTACAAAACTCCTGACTTTATTTACCAAAAAAAATAATTCTAAATTTTTGGAGGTAAGATAAATGAACAAAGAAAATAAAAGAGCGTTTTTTACGCTATTTGTCGCAGTGCTTTTCAGCACACTTTCAGTCAACATTTTTGCACAAACAACTGAGTCGGCTCAAACTGAACAACCGCAAATATCTGTCAAACAAAAAGATGTGTTGCAAAGTTACATTGATATTTCTTCTCTACCGAAAGATAAAAGAAAAGAATTTTTTAGTAACCTTTCGGCTGAGGAAAAAGCAAATCTTTTCAAGACACACTTAGCTTTACAGTTTGTTAAACGTCCAAACTTAACGACTGAGCAAAAAGAATTAATTTTGGAAACTATTTCATTTGCCACGCCGAATGTATATGACAAAAACAATAAAGAGAAATCCCGTCAAAACTCAGACTTACTTGGACAAAAGGCAAAGAACTTGTTTTCTAAACAAGAGTTCTTTGAAATTTTTGCCGACTTAAGTGGCGAAACAACTGATATTAGCTTGTTGCGAAAATATCAAGATATTTCAAATCTTTCTACGATTAAAAGAAAAGAAGTTCTTCGCGGAATTTCCGCTTATGATAAAAGCAATCTTTGGAAATTTCATTTTGCATCGTATCTAATAAAATTGCCAATCCTAACCAGCAAACAGATGAAACTCATTCTGGACGCAGTTGCCTTTATAACACCTGAATTATACGGATTACAAAGAATTAGTTCAGAGTGGAAAATTAAGGTAGATGAACCGGCACAATTACTTACAGGTCGCGCCTTTGAAGTTTTTACTAAGGATGAGGTTACTGAAATTTTCGCTAATTTAGGTGGTAAAATACCTGTCACCACAGAAAACGATGGCGAATCTCTAATTCCAGTATGCCATTGTTCTCGCCAATGGTTGGACTGTTACGGCATACAATCCTGCGGAGGATTATGCTCAGTTCCGCCCGGCGGCGGCGAGTGTGGTTTTGGAGGACTGTATGATTGTAACGGATGGTGTCGATAACTGTTTATCAACTTATAAATAAGTTAGAGCTAAAAATGACTCAAGATGAAATAACAATTGGTTATGACGAGTATATGTCTCTACCGCGTGAGAAACGCAATATAGTCTTCGGTGAAATTTCCGTTGAAAATTGCGCTTTGATAATGAAAACTCATGTTGAGAGATGGTTGGAAGCCAATCGCCTTCGACTTAATCAGGAACAAGTTATCGTAATTGAGGAATTTATTAGTTCTATTATGCCGGAATCGTATCAAGCAAAGCGCGACTATCTGAAAGTCAAGCAAAAAGCTGAGAAATTATATGCAAAAGCGGAAGCCGTTTTCCCACAAGAGGATATAATCCAATTTGCGTTTCTGTCCGGCGGACAATGCGGCATCAGTTGAAAGCATAAATTTATTTTCTAAAGGAAAGGTGCAAAGATTTTGATTTAGCTTTGCGCCTTTTTATCTTTGTGTATTTGCGTTAAATTTCCTATCGGTAATTTCACCGTAAATTTCGTGCCGTCATTTTCGTTAGATGCAACATCAATCGTGGCGTTGTGAATGTCTAAAATCTTTTTCACAATTGCCAAACCTAAACCTGTTCCGGTTTCTTTTGTTGAAAAATACGGCTCGAAGATTTTGCATAAATTTTCTTCGGGGATTCCGCTTCCGGTGTCGG
>CALMEH010000099.1 GCA_937863115.1 uncultured Acidobacteriota bacterium | reverse complement strand
CGCGTGTGTCCGATTGCCGAATTTCCGACGAGTTTTTCCAATTCGTCTTCAACCAAAACATCTGCAACCAAACCTTTTGAACGAAATTGATGCAAATCTTCGCCATCGGACGAAACAATTCCGCACGCTTCCTGCCCGCGATGCTGAAGCGCAAAAAGCCCAAGTTGCGTCAAAGTCGAGGCTTCCGCGTGTCCGTAAATGCCGAAAATTCCGCATTCTTCGTGAAATTTGTCGAGAGTTAATTCCATCACTTATATTTTGCCACAGAGCGCACAGAGAACACAGAGCAGAAGAGAAAAATCTCTCTGTTTCCTCTGTGTTCTCTGTGGCTAAATTCCCAAACTATGCGCCAAACGATTGAGCGTAATCAAAAGATGTGCGTCTTGAATTTTATCGGAATTTTCAAGCAAATCGTTTAGACAATAAAATTTCAAATCGGTTTCGCTTGCCGTTTTCGCATCGAGTTCAATCGCCAAAGGATAAACGATTTCGGGCGTAATTCCGGCAGATGTAAAATAGCTTCCGCCGAGTTCCCAAGATTTTTTGACGGAAACATTAAAATCTTTCGGAAATTTTTCGCAAACAAATAATTCTAAATCGAATTTATGTTCAACCTCAAACGGCAAACGCCACGCGGGAGCGCAGGCGAGATTTGAGCTTCCCGAAAATCTCTGCGGCGCAGGCAGATCGCGGAATTCGATGCCGACGAGAATTTCGTTTTCGGTTTTGATGAACGGAATTGCCGCGACTGTGTTTTTGCTGAAGTTTTTCGGCACGACATATTCGAATTCGGCACGTGAAATTTCGTTTTTTGCCGAATCCGTTTCAACAAATTCGCTTTTGCAGAGTTTGAGAAATTTATTTTCAATCAATTGGATCTCTTCAAAAACTTCACGCTTTTCGATTTCAAAATCAGTTTCGATCTTGCCCGAAAAACTTTGAATTGTTGGTTTCAAACTCGCGCCGATCCACGCGCTTGCCGAGCGATTTAATTTTCGCAAAAGCCGATAGATATTGATTTCCAGCCGCGCATCAAACATTCCTCCGACGTGCGAAGCGCGAAGAACTTGAAGCGCATCAAGTTCGCGCACAACGCCTGCGCTTTTAAATTTCGTGTAATTTTCAATCTCGTGCGGTTCTTTATCGAAAGGCGAAATTTTTACGAGAAAACTTTCAACTCTCTCATCAATGCCGCCGGCAGAAGTAAAATAAAAATTCGGTTCGCTGATGTCAAGAATTTCATCTTCGGAAAGATTTGCTCTTTTCTCTAAAATTTCGGAAATTGGGCTTTGCAAATCCGCAATCCCAAATCCCAAATCCGCAATCGCGCTGATTGGTTCAGTCAAATAACCCGAATAGTTTGCGCGATTCAGATTTTTTCTCTCATTTTGAGCATTAACAATCGGACGCGGAAAATCCTTTTTAGCGACCACAAAAAGCTGTCCGTTTTCGGTTTCAAACCACGGCAAAAGATCAATTGTTTGATTCGGGCGTTCGGCGAGTTCGTAGATTTGATTTGTTTCTTTGTGACGATAGGCTTTGAGTTTGAGAAATGATTGGAACGCCGTCATCTTGACGGCACTGAGCGCAGAGCGCGAAAAAGCGTCCGCGCTCGAAATATCTTCCGATAATCTTACACCCTCGCCGTCCGAAACTTTTTCGCCGACAATCAAATAATTTGTCGGCGGAAATGTCAAAGATTTCCTCTTTAAATCCGACAAAAAGAATTGTCCTTCAAACCGATTTTCGACAATCCACGGATTCCAGAGCGGCATTGAAACGACGATTCGCAAATTCTCTTTTCTAAAACCGCGCTCGAAATCTTTTTGCGAAAAATAGCAATATTCTTCCAAAAGTTCGGGCTTCCAATGGTCGCGGTAATCTTTTCGCAAAACGAATTCGGCGGCGGTTTTCAAAGTGATTTCAAAGCGCGAAAAATTGGGCTTCGGCGATGAATGCTTTCGATAAAAAACGGGCGAATCAAAATTCAAGCAACTGCGAAAATCGCCCGCAAAAACTTCAAACAGTGCGGCAGTTGAAAGCTCGGCAATTTCACCTTCGCTTTTTCCGTCATCGTTCGGTAAATCTAAAAAAACTTCGTGTTCGGCATCGTCCGGCACGACAAAATCTCGAATAATTAAAACTCCGCCCGTGCGTAATTGCGCGACTTGGTTGCGTAAAGTTTTGGTAATTTGTTTCGCATCAAATCCGTTAAAACTCGTAACGTGATGCAGAACGGACGAATTTAAAATGCCGTCTAAAGATTCGTTTTCAAATACTTTTTCGGCAATGTCGCCGACGGTAAAAATTAAATTTTCGGCTTTGTAGTGATCGTTTGAATATGAAACCGTTACAGGATTTATATCAACGCCGACAAGTTGCAAATCTTTATACAAACGCGCCAAATCAAAAGTTCCGCTTCCCGAACCGCTACCCATATCGGCAATCTTCCCGTGCGAAGGAATATGCGCCGTTGTGAGCGCGATTTTCTGTTGCATCGAAGTCCGAATCAGGAACA
>CALMEH010000098.1 GCA_937863115.1 uncultured Acidobacteriota bacterium | reverse complement strand
TTTGCCCGAAGATGTTCCCGAATTGATGCTGGCTTCGCTTCTTGCAAATTCGAAGATTGAAACCGTGAAAAATCCGCTCGAAAACGGTTTAAGATTGATTGCCGAAGCCGAATTCGTTTTCAGCGGCGAAGTTCCGCCGAATGTTAGAAAACCCGAAGGTCCTTTCGGCGATCATTACGGCTATTATTCTTTGATTCACGATTATCCGGTTTTCCAATGCAAAGCGATTTTTCATCGCAAAGACGCGATTTATCCGGCAACCGTCGTCGGCAAACCGCGTCAGGAAGATTATTTTATCGCCGCTTTTTCCGCTCGTGATGCCTGCGGTAAAAGATTTGTGGAGCTATGGCGAAACGGGTTTTCACAGTTTAGCGGCGGCGGTTGTCAAGGAAAGATACGCCCGCGAAGCTCTCGGCGCAGGTTTTCGCATCTTGGGCGAAGGTCAATTATCGCTCACAAAGTTTTTGTTACTGACGGACAAGCCGCAAGATTTGCGCGATTTCAAAACTGTTTTTGAATATATTCTCGAACGGGTTGATTGGGCGAGTGATTTCTTTATTTTCGACCGAACTTCGTTTGATACTTTGGATTACGCCAGCGGAAAAATAAATCACGGCTCAAAAGCGATGCTCGTTGGCGTTGGCGAAAAGAAAAGGGAATTGAAGCGCGAGTTTTCAGGCGATTTACCGTTGGGCGTTAAGAAAGCGAAAGTCTTTTGCGGTGGTTGTTTGGTTTTGGAAACTTCAAGTTATGAAACCGACAATAATTTAGGCAATCGCATTGCCGAATGCGGCGCGTTCGATGATTTTCAAGTCGTTGTTTTGCACGATTCGATTGAGTTTGCCGCTTCTGCCGATAAGTTTTTATGGGCAACGTGGACGCGGTTTAATCCTTCGACCGACATCAATGCCAGAGAAATTTCGGTTGAGAATAATCATATTTCCTACAAAAACCCGATTGTCATTGATGCCCGAATGAAACCTTGGTATCCGAAAGAAGTCGAAGTCCGCGAAGACATCAAGCAACTTGTTGATGCGCGTTGGCGTGAGTATTTTTAACTTTCAAAAATATATTAAGTCGGAGCGCGGGCATCTTGCCCGCCGCGCGTTCAAGCGAAGCGAGAACAGGCGCGATACGCCGCACATCAAATCAATTTACTTAACGTGCGGCGTTTTCGCGGCTGTTCTCGCAAAGCCTCGAACGCACGGCGGGCAAGATGCCCGCGCTCCAATTTTTCAATTTTTTTTTGTTCTCTTAACTGGATTCCGCTAAACTTAAAATATGAAATTAAGCGGTCGAAAAATTTTAATAGCCTTCATTTGTCTGACAATTTTCGGCTTGCTTTGCCTTGTTTACGCTTATTTTATTGAGCCTTTTCGTTTGGTTGTAACCGAACAAGAAATAAAAATTAAAGATTGGAATAAAAATCTCGACGGGTTGAAAATCGTCGCAATTTCCGACATTCACGGCGGTTCGCGCGGGGTAACTGAAGAAAAGATTCGCCTTGTCGTGCAGCGAGCCAACGAACAAAACGCCGATTTAATCGTGCTGCTGGGCGATTATGTTTCTGAAACGGGCGGAATAGAAAATGTTACGAAAAATGATTTGAAGATGCCGATTGAAACAATCGCCGAAAATCTCAAAGGCTTAAAGGCTAGTCTCGGCGTTTTCGCAGTTCTTGGCAATCACGACGGTTATTACAACGATAGTTTTGTTAAAACCGAACTCGAAAAAGTCGGGATTGATGTTTTGGAAAACGAGATTAAAATAATCGAAAAGAACGGACAAAGGTTTCGCCTGCTTGGTTTGGAAGATCATCTGAAACTTGATTCGTGGTTCACGTTTGACGGCAAAATCCGCAACGTCGTCGCCAACCACGAAAAGGCGGGCGACATCATCGTTTTGGAACACAGTCCCGATATTTTCTACATTCTTCAATATCACAAGACTCTCGGTAAGGATTTTAAGTTGATGCTTGCCGGACATTCGCACGGCGGACAAGTTTGGTTGCCGATTTTGGGCAGACCTGTTGTGCCACTGAGTTATGGTCAGAAATACGCTTACGGTTTAGTCAAGGAAAACGACCACAATATGTTCGTAACCGCCGGAATCGGCACGAGCATCTTGCCTTTTCGGTTTCTCGTTCCGCCCGAAATCGCCGTGCTGACAATCAAAAACGAAACTCCCTAAGCCTTCAGACCGAACGGCATCACATAAATGGCGATGGCGAGGAAATGAAAGATACTGCCCATCAAAACAAAAACGTGCCAGATGGCGTGATGATGTTTGATACTTTCCCAAGCGTAGAAGATTACGCCGACGGAATAGGCGATGCCGCCGGCAATGACGAGCGCAATCGGCGCAAAACCGAGCGCGGCAAACAACGGCTGAACCACGATAACGCCGATCCAGCCCATCACGAGATACGAAAGAACAGAGATAACCGGATACTTTTTGCCAAAGATTAATTTTAAGACAATCCCGATAAACGCAAACGCCCAGACGAAGTAAAACAGATTTTGCCCGATGCCTTCGCGCAGAACAATCAGTGTAAAAGGCGTGTAGCTTCCGGCAATCAAAACGTAGATACAGCAATGGTCAACAATTTGCAGAATGCGCTTGGCTTCGGGCGAAGTTTCGCTGTGATAGACGGTCGAAGCGGCATAAAGCACAATCAACGACAAACCGTAAAGCACACTGCTGGCGACATACCAAAAATCGCCGTGAACGCTTGCCAACGCGACGAGAAAGACAAAACCCGCAATGCTCAAAAGCAGACCGAAACCGTGCGTCAGCGTGTTTGCAAATTCTTCAACCGAAAGTTTTTTAAGTCTGGCTTTAACCATAATCGTATTATAAACGATTTCCGAACAACCGCGAGTAATAGTTTTGTAAGCCGGAAGCGCAAGCAACCTGACTGTTCGCGTGTTCGAGGCTTTGCAAGAACAGGCGCGAGAACGCCGCACATAGAATCGAATTTATTTAATGTGCGGCGTGTCGCGCCTGTTCTTGCTTCGCTTGAACGCGCGGCGGGCAAGATGCCCCGCTCCAATTTTACTCGGCAATAAAATCTAAATCGCTGATGTTGTCATTGACGCTGACGACTTGCGGCGCGAATGTAAAGCGTTTCGACTGCACCGCGACAATGTAAGTTGCCCCGGCTTCGACATCTTCAAAACTGTAATAGCCGAACGCAGATGAAAGTGCCGTGCGCGTATTGCCGCTCATGTCCGTTAAAGAAACTCGCGCCTGCGAAATCGCGCGTCCTTGCGCGTTCACAATTCTGCCGGAAATTGAAACGGTTGCAGCGGTAATAATTTGATGTTCAAACGCGCCGATGTCCGAGCCGTTGCCGCCCGTGGCGTTCGGGATTGCCGGATTATCAATCGGGCGCGTCAGTCCGCGCTGGTCGGTGGTAACACCGGCAACGAGACTTCCTTTGTCAAGGGCGGGACTTACGCCAAAGCAGGCGGCATTCGGAACGCCAAAAGCGGTGCATAACGCCCGCGTCGGAGTCGTGCCGCCGTAATTGTTGAGCGGCGCGAGTTCGGCGAGGACCGGCCAGCCGACGGTGC
>CALMEH010000097.1 GCA_937863115.1 uncultured Acidobacteriota bacterium | reverse complement strand
TCTAGGTCTATCAACAACTAATCTATCAAAAAGTATATATTTGTTTTCAAACGGTCTATAACTGCATTTAATAACTTCTTCCCGCAAATCCAGTTTTACCAAGCCAGCTTGGACTTTCTTAATGTCGAAATCTGAAGAAGATTTTACTTCAAATATTTTTGAGATTATATCTTCACTACTTTCATTTCTTGAAAACTCAATTAGATTATTAACTAACTGTTCTTTATTTTCGTCAATACAAAAATGATCTCTGTGAGTTTGAAAACCCATTACATTGATTTTGAAAAGTTCAGTTGGATTAATTCCTTTTTTGTAATCCTTTTGCATTGTTTCATCTACAAATTTGAACAAGTATTCAGGTGCAACATTTGGCAATTCTTTGTAAGGAACAGTTGTGAGAGAGTTTTCAATTAAAAAGTCATATTTTGAATTACGCTTGCCGTATAAATCGAAATGAAAAACTTTTCCTAGTTCATTCGCTTTTTTCTTACCTGTTTTGACAAAAATATTTATCGAAACACCTTGCATAATGTCAAAAACATTAACGTCTGCGGAACCGTCGGGCGCGGTTTCTTTTTTCTTGCTGTTGCCGTGTAAATCTATCGTGTAAATCTTGTCGTAAGTTTTTAGCAGATGCCAGCGCATTCCGCGAAATGTCGGATTATCTAAAAAACCGTGCGGATTAATAAATGCTAAAATTCCTTCGCCGTTATTTTCAATAAAATGCTGTCCGTAACGCAAAAATTTTACATAATCATCATTAATAAATTTAGAATTTTGTTCTTTCAACTTTTCATTTGTATCAGGTTCTTTTTTGTAATCTTCCATCAAATCCATAATCCATTTGCCTTTATTTTGGCTTTCGCCGCTGTAAGGCGGATTTCCGATCACGCACATTACGGGCGTGTCGCGTTTGATGTGGTTGGCTTCGTTGGCTTCCGCGCTCAGCCAGCTTGCCCAGAGCGTTCCCGTGTCGGGATGATGTTCTTCCAAACTGTTGGTCAGATAAATTTGCAGTCTTTTACCACCCCGTCCGCGAAGCGCGTCCACCCCTCCTAAAATAGGAGGGGAGTTTTTTGTTTCAAACTGCGTTTGAGAACCGGAATCAAGGTTTCTGGAATCAAGGTTTAAAAACTCCCCTCCTTCCAAAGGAGGGGTGGACGCGCTTCGCGGACGGGGTGGTTGCGGATGGGGTGGTTGTAATGCTTGCCCATAACCAGTTTCCCGCAACAGTAAATCCAATTTCAAATGCGCCATCGCATAGCTTGCCATCAGCAATTCAAAACCGTTGATGCGCGGAATCAAATCCTTTTCGACATAGTTGCTCCAGATGCCTTGCTGTCCTGCAAATTTGCCGTGAATATGCTTGATGACCTGCGCCAGAAATGTTCCCGTTCCCGTTGCGGGGTCGAGAATCTGCACCTTGTGAACTTCCTTTTCATAATCCTTGACACCTTCTTTAAACCGCTTATCGCTGCTCTGTGTTTTGAGTTTAACCGTCGTTTTTGAAGTGTCCGCCAAACCTTGCGGCAGATTAAATTCCGTCTTTAAAATATCGTCAACGGCGCGGACGATAAAATTAACGACGGGTTCGGGCGTGAACCAAACGCCGCGAGATTTTCGCAGTTTCGGGTCGTATTCACTCAGGAAAGTTTCGTAAAAGTGAATTATCGGGTCTTGCGTCTGTGTCGCTTTACCGAAATCTTTCAAGAGATTCCCGACATCGGTTGCACGAAAAATATCTGCCAGCGAATCAACTATCCATTTGATACGGTCGTCAATGTCGGGACCCGCAATATAACCGAAAAGTTTCCGCAAAAAAGGATTCGATTTCGGTATCAGTTCGGCGGCTTCCTGCCGTGTAAAACTATCCAGACTCGTATCGTGCAGACGCGCCGCAAACATTCCGTAAGCAATTGTTTGCGCGTAAACATCGGCAAATTCCTTCGGCGTAATTTCGTGAATCAGAATATCTTTAAAAGCCGTCAGTTGGTCTTTGAGTGTCGAATCTTCGTCATTTGTTTCATCGCTCAAAAGCGAACGTTCGATGACATCGGAAAGAATCCGCGCTTTTCCTGCCATCATTTCCGCCAATTTTCTGCTCGAAGTAATGGTTTGTCCCGTCCGCGCCGCAAAATCTTTGATGAGATTCGTAAAAGCCGCGAAGTTTTCCGCAAGCGGAACGATTACGCCGTTTTTCGTTTCGCCGATTCTTACGGATGTGATAAATTGCCCGTCAATATACAAATGAAAATCCAGATAATCGGTAAAGATCAGATTATTCAAAGACGCTTTGTAGCGGTCAAATTGTTCTTTGTGCGATTTATGCGTCAAATCGTCGTTGATATTTTTCGCTTCGATAAATCCGACAGGAATTTCGCGCTTCATCAAAACATAATCAGGCGCACCGCATTTGATTCGTTTCGGTTCATTCGTCGCTGAAATATCAGGCACGAGATTTTCGATGAGTTGTTGTAAATCACCTCGAAAAGTATGTTCGGTATAATTGCCGAGCGCGTATCGTTTGGAAATATTTTCAATGTATTGGTCGAGTGTCATAATTAATGTAAAAACTATCATCAATACAATAAACCGATTACTTAGTATTTCAGTTTTTATATTTTTGGGTTTTCAAACAGTTTCTAAAAGAGAAATCAAAATTACAAAAGTTTTTTTAATTTATCAAACAACCTGATTTTATCCAAAGGCATCTTTGTTTTGAACACTAAACTCCTGAAATAACAAAACTCGTCTTGCGCGGCAGATAATTTGCCGTTGCCGAGAGCGATTTATCAATACGGAAACGCGGACGAAGCGTGTTTTACAGTTGTATCGGCACTCTTTTTTGGTTTGTCTTTCCGCTAATTATTCGATAATCCCCCGAATCTTTTATTATTGGTCGCTTTCGGTTGCGGCGGCAAAATATTTGTCGTGCAGGACGTATTCAAAATAAAACAGAAAGGAGATTATTTTTATGGCTAATGAAACCGGAGATATGAAAATTAACGGTAATTTTCGGAGGTTGATTGATTTTGTGGCGGCAGATGCTTTGTATCAGCCGAGTAATAATGTTTTGAAGATTTCAAATCTCGAAGCAAGGTTGGCGGCGGCGATTTTGAGCGTCAATGATATTGGTGTGAAGATTGCGCCGAGCAAGTTTGCGATTAATGCGCGTCAAGAGGCATATACCGAAGCTGTTGCAATGGTCAGAGGTTCGCGCAATATTCTTAAAGCGAGCGGCGCGTCGGAGAATACGCTTGACGATGCCGACACTTTTACGCGCAAGGTTTTCGGGTTGCGAAAGTCCCCAAAAAAAACTGATGACCCGAATACACCGGGCAATGAAGCGGCTGAAAGTCATTCGGCATCGCAGTTGAGTTATGATGCAATTTTGGGAAACATTCGCAGTTATATTCAAATTGTCAGCAATGAACCGCTTTACACGCCGAATGAAGCAAAATATCAAACGGCAAATTTGACGGCGGTTGGAGACAATCTCGAAGCTAAGAATAATGCGGTCAGCACGACATTCGTGCCTTTGAACAATGCCCGAAATTTGCGCGATGACACGCTTT